>QEXZ01000044.1 GCA_003160755.1 Methanomicrobiales archaeon | reverse complement strand
ATCTATATGAAGCCGCAGGGTGCATCACCGGATATGAACAATCCACTGGTCATGAAAACGGATTCTACGGTTGCTGATGTCTGTTCTACCATTCATCGTGATTTCGTCACGAACTTCCGATATGCACGCATCTGGGGCAAGTCAGTGAAGTATGGCGGCCAGCGTGTGGGTCTTTCTCATGTGCTCACAGACGGAGATGTGCTGAGCGTAGTAGTGCGGAAATGACTTCGGTAAATGCACGGCACTTTATGATTTTTTCTTTTTATCCCCTTCTTCATCCCCTCCCTCATCTTTATCTTTTTCCTTTTCCTGCCACCGCAAGAAATTGCAGTAAGGACACCCAAAATCCCACGGTCGCCTATTTCCTTTTTTTATTATTTTTAATTTTAACATGGTCGGATGTTCATCGCATTTATCTGCCGTCACGACCACGCGCCCGATTTTTGGCAGTGGTAAAGAGAAATTGCACGCAGGGAACTTGCTGCAGCCTATGAATCGCTTCCCGCGCTTTGATTTCATCAATAAAAGCTCAGAACCACATTCCGGGCACGCTCCCACGACTTTATCACCTCGTATGCCTTCTCTAAGCGATTTCGAAATCTCTTCACGGTTCTCCATCATTTCCTCGAACACGGCTCGCAACATATTTCGCGAATCGTCCGCAACATCCTTCTTCTTACGTTTGCCCTCGCTTATCTCGTCCATCTCTTGCTCCAGCGTTTTCGTCATCTCCGGTTTCGTTATCAGTGCAGCGTATTTCCCCAGCGAATCAATAAGTGCAAATGCCTTTTCCGTTGGCTTAGCCGGGTTGCCCTGCACGTACCCACGATCGTACAACTTCCCGATTATCTCATGCCGCGTGCTCTTCGTGCCAAGTCCCAAATCATCCATCTTTTTTATCAGTCCCGCCTGCGAAATCCTGTTCGGCGGTTTTGTCTCCTTCTCTACAACGTCCACCTGCACAATTTCCACTTTGTCGCCTTCTTTTAGTTTTGGTATTATCAACTCTTCGTGTTTCTGATATGGATAAACCGCGAGGAATCCCCGCTCCTTTAGTTCTTTCCCCTTTGCTTCTAATATCTCCCCTCCTGCCTCTATCTTCATTTCGGTGTCTTCCCATTTCGCAGCGTCGGAAAGCGTAGCCAAAAATCGCCTTACTACCAGTTCGTATATCTTCCACTCGTCCTTACTGAGCTTTTCTTTTGCTGCTTTTCCGACGGGATGTATGGGCGGATGGTCCGTGGTTTTTTTCTTACCTGCAGTTGGCGTTAATCGTTTCTTCTTGCTTATCGCGAGGGCTTGCTCACCGAATTCTTTAGTACCAACAAACATCTTCACCAGCGCCCTTAAATCCAGCGTCTCGGGATATGTGGTGTTGTCCGTGCGATGATACGATATGAGCCCTTGCAGGTATAAGCTCTCTGCGATATACATTGTTCGTTTTGGCGTATACCCGATAGAAGACGCAGCGCGTAAAAAAGTGGTAGTATCAAACGGTGTGGGTGCCTTCTCATTACGCAACTTCGTCTTTACGGCACGAACACATCCCTCCTCTGCCGCAGCGATTCGCGCTTTTAGCTCTTCTACTTCTTCCTTTTCATCAAATTTATGCTTTTTGTGTGTCGCATCGAAAATACCCTCTGGCGATTTTAATTTCGCATGCAGTTCCCAGAACTTACGGGACACAAACATTTTTATCTCTTTTTCCTTCTCTACCAGCAATGCGAGCGTAGGCGATTGCACACGACCAACCGAAAAGAACTCGTCACCTAACCGCTTTGCTGATAAAGAAACGAATCGGGTCAGTGATGCACCCCAGATCAAGTCTATTATCTGTCTCGCTTCGGCAGACGCGGCAAGGTTGTAATCAACCTCACTTCTTGCGGCAAAGCTTTCTTTTATGTCGGGCTCGGTTATCGCACTGTATCGCATCCGGTCTATCTTCACGTCAGGATTTGTCTTTTTGATAATGTATAGTGCCTCAACGCCGATTAACTCGCCTTCCCGGTCGTAATCAGTTGCAACAGTTATAAAATCCGCATCTTTTGCTATCTTTTTCAGCGCGTTGACTATAGTCTTTTTTAATGCAGCCGCTACTATTTTGGCATCAATCAGCTCGGAAGGATTTATACTGCTCCAATTGCTATATGCCGCGGGGAAATCCAGCCGAATTACATGCCCGCTCAGACCCATAACGGTTTTACCGTCGAACTCAAACGCCTCGATACTCCCTATCTTTTTGGGTTTACCCGTACCATTCGATAAGATAGAGGCGATTCTTCTCGCCGTTGTCCCCTTCTCGGTGATTATGTAGTGCATCGTGTTTTTATTTATTTATAGCTGTAGCTTGAAGGATAGTAAAACCCTTCTTTAAAAAGAAAGCTTACCAAAGAAATCAAAAAAATGGTTCGAGAAAATCCCTGTATAAAAGAGGCTTTGTTGTACGAGCAACTCGAACTCGAACCCGAGTTCGAGGATGGGAAGAAGAAAGTGGGATGCAGAACCTGTGAGAGGTTCTGCAAAATTGCCGCAGGCAAGTTGGGATTCTGTAAAACACGAATGAATATTGATGGAATACTCTACACCCTGGAATATGGCGATATTTCCTCCATAAGCGCGAATCCAATAGAGAAGAAACCTTTTTTCCATTTCTTCCCGAGCAGCAAGGCATTAACAGTAGGAAGTTACTCATGCAATTTCTCCTGCCCCTGGTGCCAGAACTGGGACATTAGCAAATCCGTTCCGAATCCCGCGAGATGTAATTATGTTTCGCCAGAGAAACTTGTGCGAATGGTGAAAGAAAAGGGGTGTCAGGGGACTTCTATATCATTTAACGAACCCACTTTGCTTCTCGAATACTCACTTGATGTCTTTGAACTCGCGAAAAAGGAGGGCTACTATAATACATACGTGACGAACGGCTACATGAGCGCTGAAGCGCTAAGGTTGCTGGTGGAGCATGGGTTAGATGCGATGAATGTGGATGTAAAGGGCTGTAAGGAAGCAGTGAGGAAATATTGTGGTGCTGATGTGGAGAAAGTATGGCGGAATATAAAGGAAGCGAAGAGAAAGGGAGTTCATGTTGAAATTACAACGCTCATTATACCTGGGGTGAACGATGATGAGGAATGCGTGAGAAGCATAGCTTCAAGAATCAGGAAAGACACCGGGGAAAATACACCGTGGCATGTAACGCAGTATTATCCAGCTTACAGGGCGCTTGAATTCGGTCTTTATAAAGGAAGAACACCTGTTGAAATACTGGAACGAGCATGGGAAATAGGGAAGGAAGAGGGTTTGAATTATGTTTATATTGGTAATGTCCCCGGGCACCCATATGAGAATACTTATTGTCCACGTTGCGGTGCGCTGTTAATCAAGCGATACAGTTTTGACGTAGTTAGTTATCGCATAACCACGGAAAATAAATGCCCTGAGTGTGGGCAGGCTATTCCTATAATTACGTAGAAGCTTTCTTCCTCTTACTCTCTCCCAATCTCCGTATCAACCCTAACCCTTTCTCCTCTATCCCATTTACTTCAATGTACCCCTTCTCCACTGCACCCTCGACTATCTCCTCTCCTGTTTTCGTACGAGCGAAAACCGTTGACCACCCATCTTCAGAGCCCACCGACCCCACAGAAATGTCAGCAAGCTCAGCAGTGTAATCAGCGCAAACCGAGCATCCTTCGCTCTCATAAGGCTTTATCTCGTCCAATGCAATACCATAACGCTTACCTTTATCGTCATAAACCAGAAACTCCTTGCCCTTTATGTCGAACTTACGCACGCGTTCTAAATCCAGACTCAGCTTAGCCTTCACGAAATCCAATAACCCCTCTTTAAAATTCTCCATGCAGAACAACCCAATCAACAATTTTATGCGCTCTTTTCCTACTTCATACGGCTGTTCTGAAGTTTGAACTTTTCTCAAACCCTGTATTTGACATGGCAGTCCCACGAATCCGATGTGCTCGCCGCCTGCTCCCATCGCTTCTTTAATACCCACCACGCCGGGATAAATCGTATATTTCGTGCCTGCACACCCCTTCAAATCCTCGTAACTTTTCGCAACTTTTGGTATCGGTCTCCACTGGTCGTCTGAGGTCGTGGTAACGGCACAATCTACTATCCCTGCCTCAAGCGCATAAGCAAGCAGCGAGGTAACTGCACTACCATCCTGCCCTTTTATATCTCCCTTCTTTGACCGAACAGCATAACAGCTTCGATAAATACCGAGAACGTCTCCTTCCGCCTTTTTCCTCGCTTCCTCCTCTCCAAATATTCGCTCCTCTATTTCTGACAGAGGCAAGAACGTCCTGGGGCAGAAGGCATAGCACATCCCGCATATCGTGTCGTATTCTCCGACTAACACGGGTTTGAGTGCATTTTCGCTTGTCTTTATCTCTATCTTATCGCAAAACGCTGCACAGGTGCCACAAAGGCAGCACGTTCGGTTATCCAGTACGTCTCGTTTCAAAAACGAGAAGCCCTGCTCTAAAAAAGTCGGCAACCTTACAAAATCCCTCGCTTTCGCTTCTGTTACCATTTCATTTCACCCCCGCCTTCTCTCTCAACCTCGAATACTCGTCCGCCACTCGCGCCTGTATTTTATCTATGATGTCCTCCGTAAGATGCTTGAACCTCCTTTGCGGTTTCATGTATTCACGCACGGGTTTCAAGTCGGGAAAATCGAAATTCAGCCGATATTCGCCGTTGATTACCTCGTAAAGCGGGAAAACACCGCTCTCCACTGCCAACCGACCTATTTCTATCGTTAGTTCCGGCGGCGCCCTCCAGCCCGTGGGACAGGGAGAAAATATGTGCACGTAAGCAGGTCCTTCGATTTCTATTCCTCTCTTAACTTTATCCATCAAGTCAAACGGATATGAAGGACAAGCCGTTGCCACGTAAGGTATCTTATGCGCAACCGCGATTTCGGGCATGTTCTTCTTCCACGTCGCCTGTCCAATGCTTTTCTTCCCGTCAGGTGCGGTGGTCGTCCATGCACCATAAGGCGTGGAGGAAGACCGTTGTATACCCGTGTTCATATAAGCTTCGTTGTCATAGCAAACATATAAGAAATCATGTCCTCGTTCCATCGCACCCGATAATGCCTGTATCCCTATATCTGAAGTCCCGCCGTCACCGGCAAAAGCGATAAATTTCACGTTCTTATCCGCGATTTTACCTTTTCGCACTCGTGCCTTATACGCCGCTTCTATTCCTGACATCACGGATGCCGTGTTCTCAAACAGTGTATGAATCCATGGAACACACCACGAAGTCTGCGGT
This sequence comes from Methanomicrobiales archaeon, assembly GCA_003160755.1. Classification (GTDB taxonomy): domain Archaea; phylum Halobacteriota; class Syntropharchaeia; order Alkanophagales; family Methanospirareceae; genus QEXZ01. The sequence continues at coordinate 5,811 of QEXZ01000044.1, read as the reverse complement.
AATAGCGACGCGATAATTTCTGAGCATCCCGTAGCATTAACGATAATCACATTTCTTCCCAGCGCTTTGCACACGTGCCGAATTGCGAGAGCCTCGCCACAGCCTATACAGGCGCGATGTCCGGGAACGAAGATCTCGTCGGTTGTAACTTCCCTTGGCACAAACAAATCCGCTTCTTCTTTTTTCATCTCTATCCTTATCCCTCTCCCCGTAATTTTATTTTAAGATTTTTTACCCCTTACTCCTCACTCTCTCACCCCTATCATCTCCGTTTCGATTTCCTCTCCTCGCTTTATCGCTTTCACTTTTTCCAACGCGCTCCGTATCATATACTCAAATCCTTCTATCAGTATGTCGCGTCCTCCAAGCCCACCGATAAACCCCACCACATGCGGTTTCTTTTGCTGGTCATACAACGCTGCTTTCACCTCTGAGCATACAGGACCACCCATTCCAAATGATACACAGCGGTCTAACACCACAAGCACCTCCACGTCCTTTACTGCCTCTCTGAACTCCTTGAATGGAAAAGGTCGCCACAATCGTAATCTTATAAGTCCTACATCCTCTCCTTTAGCTCGCAGTTCATCTATCGCAAGCATTGCCGTTTCACTGCAGCTGCCCATCGTCAATAGCGCAATTTTCGCATCTTCCATCCGGTATTTCTCAACAGGTGCGTAATACCTGCCGAAACGGTCGCCAAACGCTTTCCACGTTTCTAATATTTTCAGCATCGTATTCTCAAACGCGACTTCCTGCGCCTTCTTTGCCTCCGGGTATATGAATGGTGGGCCGTAACAGCCCATGCTCACTGGATTGTCCGGGTCTAACGTAAAGGGATGCTCGTATTCCGGAATGAACCCTGCTATTTCTTCGTCTTCCGGCAAACTCATGTCTTCGATTACGTGCGACAGATAAAAGCCATCAATATGCACCATCGCGGGGAACAGAACATCACTATCCTCCGCTATCCGGTACGCACACAGCGTCAAATCAAAAGCCTGCTGGTTGTTCTCTGCTAACATCTGTATCCAGCCTATGTCCCGAACAGCCATCATATCCGAATGGTCGCACCACACAGAGAGAGGAGCGGATAAAGCGCGATTTGCTATCACTGCAACCACTGGCAGCCTCATCGAAGACGGTATGTACAGCACTTCATGCATTAATTCTAAGCCCTGACCCGCGGTGCACGTAAACACGCGTGCGCCTGCCGCTGACGCACCTACACATGCACTCATCGCAGTATGCTCGCTCTCAACGCAGATAAAGTCCGCATCCAGCTCGCCTTCTGCCACCATTTCCGATAGCCGTTCCACGATGTGCGTCTGCGGTGTGATTGGATATGCGGCAATAACATCCGCGTTTGCCAGTCTAACCGCCTCGGCAACGGCAAAAGAACCTTCCAAACCCACTACTTTTTCTTTCTTCATTTCTTTGGTAAATCATTCCTTTTTAAAGAATGGTTTTCAGTTAAAATAATTTTCGTATTTTTTCTCTCCTCTTTCATGCATTTATGTTTCTTTCCACTCTTCTTTTCATCGTCAAAAACTCCTCGTAAACTCCTAATTTCTTGCACCTCTTCTCTAAATACGCCATGTCCAGGTTATCAAACTGTCGAACATAAATGCCTTCTGCATCTTTCACGTCCTGCTCGCTTCCAAATAGCAGTTTGTTCGCAAACGTATCCTCAGGAGAAGCGACAAAAAACGCAAAATCTGCTAAACTCACTTTGCTTCTCCTTTCCAGCGTTATCCGGTCATTTTCGCTGTAGATTCCCTTTATATCCAATCTTACCATTGAAGTTTTATCTTCTATTGTAGCATGGGACTTCTCCTCAAATGCCGTTTTTATATCTTCTTCATCTGCGAAAAAGTCATTCTCGTTCAGAAATTCTGCGAATCGCCTTGTCTCACCCACGTCCATCGGGATTATTATATCTATATCCATCGTCGTGCGTGGAACGCCGTAAAATAGAACTGCTAAACCTCCAACCACAACATACACCTCCTTTTCTTCGTTTAAAAATTCGCATACCAATTTAAGTATTTCTTCGATGTTTCGCATTTTTCGCTATCCTCATTGCAAAATCAATAAGGCTTAAGCCTTGCTCAAAAGTCTCGATTCCTGAGAATTTTCTCGCTCGTAACGCTTCTCTTATCCATTCTCTCTCTCTTTCTTCTTTTATTTTCTCTCTTAGTTGCTCTTTGTTCACTTCTGCATCTCCCAGAGTTTGCTATTATTTGGACTTGTGATTTTCTCCCCCTATTCCTCCACCTCCTCAACCATCGTTATTACGCCTCTCGGGCATTCATGCGCACAGATTCCACATCCCTTGCAATAATACAAGTCGGCTTCAAAGTATCCTTCTTCATCCTCCTTTATGCACGCCTCCGGACAGTAGATATAGCATATCCCACATTTTATGCACTTCTCGTTCTCACGAACTGGCCTTTCAGACCGCCAATCTCCCGTTTTATAGTCGCCAGCACTTCCGGGCTCGGTAACCACACAGCCGAGTTCAAGGTCTTTCCAGCCTAATTTTTCTCCACCCATTTTTTTAGTTTAGCTAACTGACCTCCGTTTCTTCATACGCTTTTCTCATCGCTGCGATGTTCTTCGCCGCAACCTTTCCAAAACGTTCTTCCATTGGGGCCTCCAGAGACTCCAACTTAACTATTCCCGTTGCTTTTACCAGCGCTCCTATCATTGTCGTATTGACAATAGGCAAACCCAAAACCGCCCTCGCAATGCCCATTGCATCTACAGTTGCCATTTTATTCGCCTCTGTTTTTGATTTCATCTCGTCATGCGATTTTACCGTGTTGACTATCGTCATTCCATCTTTTTTAAGCCGTGAAACGACATCGCCAACCCCTAGCAGACCCGGGTCAAGCACGAGTAGCACATCGGGCTCTTTTATCTCAGCTCGTACTTTTATTCGTTCTGTTTCATTCACGCGTAAGAATGCGAGAACGGGTGCTCCCCGCCTTTCAGGACCAAAAGAGGGCATTGATTGCGCATGTTTACCCTCCAAGATGGCTGCATGTGCGACTAACTCCGCTAACGTAACTCCTCCTTGCCCACCTCTTCCATATATACATATCTCTATCATTTCAATACACTTTTTTTTTTTACAAAAGAAAACCTGTGCTAAAAGAAAAACTATTTCTTTGGTAAAGCTTTCTTTTTAAATAAATGTTTTTGGCGAAATATAACCTCCGTATTTCTTCATTGCAAGGATTAGTCTTTGTTTTTGCTCTTCTAACACTTCAAACACTACTTGTGGCGTATCAGGAACTTTTGTCCTGTAGAACACCATAACTCGCTCGATTTTGGCTAAGTTCTCCGTAATCCGTACCGTGAATTGTTCATTATAGTCCTTTTCGGCATAGTCTTTATCGAGCACTTCTTTAAACAACCTCTTAAGGTCTTCATATTCCGGTATGAGTCCCGTAGGCGTTTTTATTACCCCGACTTCGTGATGAGAACGCAGTTCCATCCACTTAAGCCAGACCGCCTTGTCTGTTTTATCATTCGTGAAATTCCCGTTTGCATCTTTTAGGAAATAGTTCACCGAGAATATGGGTGGTGGGTTTTTTAACCCCCTGCCAAAGTTCAGGTGGTTCTCTATATACCTCCCAATAGGTATGGAAAGGAAATCTAAGTTACTCATCGGGTTAATTTTTCGTACCCCTTCTTTCCCCAGCGTTGCGGCTGTCGTTTCCGATTCCAGCGCGGCACCCATCGTAATAACGCCCTGTATCCAGTCAAAGGATTCCTCAACCGGCACTTTCGTGTCCGAGTCCCTCCCACCATATATTATCCCGCCTATTACGACTCCTTCAGGATTGTCAAGCTTGGAATCACGGTTCTCTAAGAGTTTTAGGTCAAGCGTAAACCGGGCATTTGGATGTGAAAGAGAAATTTCATTACCTTCTGCATCCATTTTTCCGGGTGTCCATTCACCGGAGTGATGGATCCCCCTCTTCGGCTCTTCTCCATCCTTGCCAATCCAAAACACGCTTTCTTCTTCCGTAATCAGCACGTTTGAAAATATAATCTCACCGGGAGAGTGTAGCGCATTCCAGATCAGACGGTCGTCCTCGGGGTTCACGCCCTGTATTATTCCAAATATTCCCTTCTCCGGATTTACTGCACGCAGTACTCCTTCTTTATTCCTTATGTATGCTATATCGTCCCCGATGATGCTCTCCCCCAGCAGCATAGATGTGGAGGTCTTCCCGCAGAGAGAAGGAAACGCCCCCGTAAAATAGGTCTTCCTGCCCGACGGGCCATGCACCGCCATGATAAACATGTGCTCGTTTAGCCAGCCTTCCTTTGATGCCCGATTTATCGCTGTACGCATTGCTAACTTCTTAAGTCCTATAGTGTTGCCGCCATACTGCGTATTCACGCTATACACGGTTTCATCCTCAAGGTCAATATACACGCGTCGTTTATCAATATCCGCGGAAGTCATCCTATTGTCCAGCTCGCCTGCCGAATGCACAAACCGGAAGAACTGTGCATCTCGCCCTAATCTTACGAATTCCTCATACCCCTGTCTATACAGTAAATCTTCTGAATGCGCTACATAACCCGAATCGGTAAGCTGAACAGCAGGTATTGAGAATTGCGATTTGAGCGGTCCCAAACAGAAGAACCGCACAAACAGCTGGTGTCCCCGCATAATATCCTTCAGAAGGTCATGAATCTCCTTGAGTCCTTTCTCCTTATCCATTGCGTTTAGATTAGCGCCCAAATCAGCACCCGGTGGTAGGAGGAACTTAGTATTCTTCTTATCCCTTGCTTGGTCGTAATAGCCGTCGAAATGAACCGTATGCCCAGCGATGGCGAGTTCACTCTCCTCTCCTGCTCTTATCGCTTCTTGCCTGACATACTGGACATCCTCTGGCGAATCGGTGCAGACGAAAACTTTATCAGGATTACAAAGCTCTACGTACTTAGCAATGAATTGATGAAGTTCCGGGTTATCTATTCCAATAAGTTTCTGGTAGTTCTTCTCTCCTAATCGTGTTTTTAATTTATCTTCCATCTTTTGTCCCCCAGGCTTCGCTTTCCTCTTTCCCTTTTATGTCCTTCACCATAACCATAATTATAAACTAAAAAGAAATAAATATAATCACTTTATAAACATTTCGATATTTAATTTTTACAAATGAGGGAAACAAAGTTGAAGAAAAAGGACAAATGCATCCTGAATGCGCTACTTGAGAACGGGCGGCTATCTTATTCGGAGCTGAGTAGAAGATGCGGGATAAGCCGGCAGGTGGCTTTTGTGCGATTAAAGAAGCTATTGGGGGATGGCGTTGCAAAAGGCTTTTCGGTCTGTTTGGACGCAGATAAGCTCGGGTTCTCATTCAAAGCTTATGTCCTGCTCATTGCGAAGCCGGAAGAGGAGCTGAGGAGGGAACTCGAGGAGTTCCTGAGCAAGAGTAAAAACGTGAGGAAAATTCAACTCCTCTTCGGCAGGTTTGACTTCTTCTTGGAGCTTCTTTTCCGCGATAAGGATGAGATGACGGGATTCTTAAGGACAATGCAGTCTTTTGGTGCTGTCGAGCGGACTGAAACATTTATCGTGTATCAAACGATAAAGGATAAATCAGAAGACCCGCTCCTGGGGTGTTTAAGCGAATGAGAATACTATTAGCAACCGGAAGAAAAGCAGAGGAGATGGTAAAGGATGCAGTAAGAATTTCGGCGAATTCACCGTCGAACTGCGATGTTCTTACACAGGGACTGGGTATTGCCGCTTTTTCCACGCCTGAATCGTTAAGAAAAGCGCTT
>QEXZ01000043.1:7088-11108 GCA_003160755.1 Methanomicrobiales archaeon | reverse complement strand
GATTGGAGCGATAAACGAGATACAGGATAAGGGAGGGAGCATAAAAAAAGCGGTGGTGCCGATGCAGGTGGCAATTTCAATGAAAAAGCCGACGGTGGGACGGCAAATAAAGGAGAATGACGTTTTGTATGTGGATATTCCCGAAGAAGAAATGAAAGAGCTAAAAACGTCAATGGGAAAGGGGTTGTTGTCCACAGATGAAGAGGAGATATTAGAGGAGTTGGAGAGGATAAAGAGAAAATAAAGAAATCCTGTTTCTGGTTTTCTTTTCTTGGCACTGTCTAAAAATATAGTAATTTATCACCGCGGAGAGCGCAGAGGATAGCGGTTTGGCGGTTTAGCTAACGAGCTGAACCGCTAATAAACTAAACCTCTAATTCCGTGTGCTCTGCGGTGAAATTTAAGGATATGACAATTTCACTGGAAAATTCGACAGTGCTATTTTCTTACCCTTTCAACAACCCCAACATCTCCTCCAACCCCCTCGTATTCACCACGTCCTTCGCTTCGAGCCACCCTCTTCTCGCCGTCGCCACCCCGTATTTTATCACCGCACCCATCTGCGTTGCGTCATGCGCATCCGTCGAAATGGCAATATGCACACCATAATCATTCGCCATTCTGCAATGAACGTCATTCAAATCCAGCCGGTTAGGAAATGAATTGAGTTCCATAACAGTGCCCGTATCCCTCGCCACTTCCATCAACCGCTCCATATCCACCTCATACGGCTCCCTTTTACCCAGAACACGCCCTGTAGGATGCGCAATTATGTCCACGTGCTCGTTTTCCATCGCCGTTACAATTCGTTGTGTCATCGTCGCTCGGTCTTGCGAGAATTTGCTATGAACCGCACCTACAACCACGTCCAGCGATTTTAATATTGCGTCCGGGAAGTCCATAGAGCAATCTGACTTTATATCTACCTCTGACGCAGCTAAAACCCTGAAATCAACACCTTCATTCTTAAATCTCGTGTTCAGTCCCTCTATCTCCTTTTCCCTCTTCTTTACTTTATCCTCATTCATACCACCAGCAATACCTACCGCAGGCGAATGGTCTGCGACTGCAACATACTCGTAGCCCAGCGAAATAGCCGCCTCCGCCATTTCCTCTATGCTGTTCTTCCCATCGCTCCAGTTCGTGTGCACGTGCAAATCACCTTTTATATCGTTTGGTTCCACCAATTTCGGTATCCTGTTCTCCTTAGCAGCTTCTACCTCGCCGCGGTCTTCTCTCAACTCAGGCGGAATATATGCAAGACCCACGTTCTTGAACACGTCCTCCTCGTTCTCCCCCCCTATTCTTTCCTCACCCCTGAAAACACCATATTCGTTTATCTTTAACCCTTTCCTCACACCTAGCTCGCGGATTCTTATGTTATGATGCTTGGAACCCGTGAAATAATGAGCGGCAGCACCAAGTGAAACAGCATCTACCACTCGCAAGTCCACGTCTATTCCTTTCAACACGATTGACGATTTCGTGTCCCCTTTTGCCACTATGTCCTCTATACCGTCAAGGTGTATGAACGCATCCATCACTTCTTTCGGTCTCCTCGATACCACCAATATATCTATGTCCCCTATCGTCTCACGCCACCGTCGCAAACTGCCCGCGATTGTTATCCGTTCTACCACATCCAACTTCTTCAATTCGGTCACTATTGATTCCGCACGAGGCAGTGCTTCGGAAAGCAATTTCCGGCCTTTATATCGTCTGTATTGCTCTATTCCCTTCAGTATGTTCTCCTCTACCTTAACACCAAACCCGGGAAGCTTTTCTAATTTATGCGACTTAGCAGCCTCCTCTAACTGCTCTACGCTGTTTATCCCGATTTCGTCATGCACCTTTGCTATTGTCTTCGGACCAACACGAGGGATGGCTAAGAGTTCAAGCAAACCCGCAGGGACTTCTTCCTTTAACGCTCTATGCGTCTTGCAATCACCTGTTTTTGCTATTTCCAGTATCTTTTTCGCGATACCTTCACCCACACCGGGTATTTTCTTTAATTCGCTGACTCCTCCTCGTTCTGCTATCACCTTCAAGTCCTGCGCAAGTGTTTCTATCGTCCGAGCTGCTCGCCTGTACGCCCTTATTTTGAATGGATTTTCTGCTTTCAACTCTAAAATATCTGCAATTTCGTCAAAAACCCTCGCCATGTCGAGGTTTATCATTTTGTATATAAGCTACAACTTCCTTCTATTTAAGACACAGATTTACACGGATTTACGCAGATTTATTTTAGTTTAACCGTATTGATTCTTATCATCTGTGTTAATTACACCCTTTCCGGGCTTGCGGGAATGTGGGCAGAGCCCACAAGCGTTAATCTGTGTCTATAATTTATTTTTTTAATGTTTATATTAACGCCTCCACAACCTTCTCATTCTGTTCCCTTGTTCCCACCGTGACCCGGATAAAAGAATCTCCAGCACCCCTAAACGAAGAACAATCCCGTACTATTATCCCTCGCTTCATCAGCTTCGCACATACCACAGCCGATTTTGCAGGTGAAACGTCCGCGAGCACGAAATTGGCTTCCGATGGATAAACCTTCTTAAACACACGCCGTAAGTTTTCCGTTAGAAACGCTCTTTCATGCTTTACCCGCTCTACCGTTTTACGCAGATACGCCTGGTCTCGCAATGCAGCTATTGCCGCTTTTATAGCGATGCTGTTAACGGAGAAAGGCATTGCAACTTTTTTATATGCGCTTGCCAGCCATTCTGGTATTATTCCATACCCCACCCTCAACCCTGCAAGACCAAAAGCTTTTGAAAAGGTTCTCATTACCGCCACATTCTCGTATTCCCTTACCAGGTTCACCAACGATGAGCCCGCAAATTCCGCGTACGCTTCGTCTATTACAACCATTGCCCTCGAATCCACGGATTCTATTATCTCTCGAATTTCGTCCTCTGGTATGCAGTTCCCGGTTGGATTGTTGGGGGATGAGATAAAAATGAGCTTTGTTTTTTCATTACATGCGGAAATCAAGTTCTTAACAGGTACGTCAAAGTTCTCTCCACTACTTCTCTTTACATACCTTGGCACTCCTCCCGCTATTTTTACGAGCGACTCGTAGAGGGAAAAAGTGGGTATGGGTATCAGCGCTTCATCGCCATTCGCAATAAAAATCCTGGCAAGCGTGTCCAAAACGCCATCTACCCCAGCACCTAAAACGATGTTATCTTTTGCGCTGCCGCCGCGGACATATCTTGAAATCTCATCCCTGAGCTCTTCCTCATTCTTTTCCCACGGATATACGTTCAGGTTCAGTTCGCCTGCTTCTAAACGCTTAACTATTTCTCTTATCACCTCTGGACTTGGTCCTAACGGGTTTTCATTTGAACTCAGCTTTATCGCACCCTTTACCAATTTCCCTGGTTTGTATTCTTCTATTTCCTGTAAAGAAGCACGTACGGGCACTCGCATTTTATAGGCATTCCGAAAATTGTTAACCACACGATTACACAGATTTACACGAGAGCAACACAATAGTAGCAATAGCTTTTCCGTGTTTCATTAGCGGCTTTTTTCCCTATTAAACGCTATATCTTGTTGTATATAAATTCCTATAGCTTCCTTCTATTTAAGACACAGATTTACACTGATTCATACGGATTTTTTCTTTTGTTGGGCTGGTTGGCTATTTTTAACGGCATTGCTCCTTTCATCCGTGTCAATCTGCGTTAATCTGCGTTAATCTGTGTCAATAATTTATTTTCTATTTTCTTGTGTTAATCTCGTGAAATCTCGTGGTTCATTCTTTCCTTGATTTCCGTGTCAATTTCCTCACAGTGTTCGTAGTAGAAAGACAAAGCATCGTGGACTTGAGGCAGAGTTAGATGAGGGTGTGAATCAACGATTTCGTCCGGCGTGGTGCCTAAATACTCATATTCTATTACAATATCCAATACACGAGTCCTGGTTCCAACAATGACCGGGCTTCCTCTGCTTATATTTCTATCCCGCGTGATGTAGGGAGGAATAGCCATCTTTTGCATTGCTTTTCTA
>QEXZ01000043.1:0-6988 GCA_003160755.1 Methanomicrobiales archaeon | reverse complement strand
ATATTCTATTACAATATCCAATACACGAGTCCTGGTTCCAACAATGACCGGGCTTCCTCTGCTTATATTTCTATCCCGCGTGATGTAGGGAGGAATAGCCATCTTTTGCATTGCTTTTCTATCACCTCTATTAGGATCTATTTACATGCTTTATAATGATTTTTAATTAACACCTTCTCTTTCAACATATTTTCTGACCCGAAGAAAGAGTGCCAATATATACCCAGCGGTCGAGATAACCATCACTGTCTTTATTCTCTTTTATTTCTCCTTCAAAATCGTCTTTTAACATCTCTTTTACCATTACTGCTTCTTCCTCACTCGAAACCGTAAATAGCACTTTTCCTGCGTCTTTCAGTATTCTATGAACCCCTCTCAGCACTCCTTCCCACTCAAATCTGTTAAATGGTGTGAGTTTACCAATCATAAACCCGAAGACAACGTCAAATTCTTTACCAAAAAAGGCAGACAGCATGGAGCAATCCAGTACAATGCTACGTTTGGGCTCCAACACGCCCTCTTCTAACCCTTTGCAAATCTCACATTCGTTTATATCCACCGTAAAAGGGAAAATACCTGATTCGTGCAGTGCAATAGTCGCACCGCCATCACCACACCCAATTTCAAGTGTTTTCTTACCTCCCATGCCTTTTTCTAAATCGTTCTCGCGTAAAAATTCAGCCAATACGTTCTTTAATGCCTCTGTCCTTTGTCTCGGATAGAAACTCGAATCATCTAAATCGGAATCGCAGTTGTAAAATAGTCCGTTTACTAACCCTACGGAATAGAATTCAATCACGCCCTCACGAAATTTATCCCGTTCCACTTCTACTTCTTTTTCTCCTTCCTTAGTGCTGTTTATCCTGCTTGCAAGCGCCTCAAAATCCTCTTTGTTCCTCGTATCCGCGAAAAAATCCGTGAAGACAATCCAGAACCCCAGGTCTCTGTCATAAATGGCAATGCCAATCAACTCTTTTTCTTTGCTCTTGTTTCTGGTTTCTGCAAATATTCGTATTGATTCTGCCACATCCCCTTCTTTGACCTTACCGAGATATTCGAGCGTTCTACCTATCTCCTTTTGAGCTGCATAACTCTGTTCTACCAGCATAAAATCCCCTATTCCTAATAGCTCGTTCAGTTCCATCTCAATCTTTTGTTAAAAAGAAAAAAGGGTTATCAAAAGAAAAAATTTGTTGATCTATTCCACATATATTTCATCAAAGTAAATTATAGTAAAACATAAGATATGAAACAGGCATCCGCTTCGGGAAAGGAGGTAATTGGTCTGGGCGCTTTGAATTACGATGTTTTATATGCCGTTGAGCGCATAGCGAAAGGAGGTGAGGAGGTAGGGATTACGGATGTGAAAAAGGCGCCGGGTGGTTCTGCAGCAAATACAATCGTTGCATTAGCACGGTTAGGCGTTGATGCGGGTTTCGTAGGCACGGTAGGTAACGATGAAGAAGGCAAATGGATTCTGGAAGACCTCAGGAAAGAAGGGGTGGAGACGAGGATAAAAAAACATGAAGGTTACACAGGCGCCGCAGTAGCGTTTGTTGATGCCCGTGGAGAACGAGCACTTTATATCCTTCCAGGTGTGAATGACCAGCTGTGCATAGACGATATAGACAGTGAATTTGTGAACCACACGAAATTCTTACACACGAGTTCGTTTGTAAACATAGAGCAGTTGGAAATGCAGCGTGAATTGGCGACGCGCATATACAACACGGAGACAAAACTCAGTTTTAGTCCCGGTATGCTCTGTTTCAAATATGAATTTGACGATTTGACCGAGCTAATAGAACGAAGCGAAGTGGTTTTTATCAGTGCTGATGAATTGAAATCGCTGATAAAAAAGGAGGACTATGAAAGAGGAACTGAACTTCTTTTGGACGTCGGTGCCCGGATTGTCTGTGTGACGCTGGGCGGGAAAGGCTGTTATGTCGCTGATAGCAGCACGGGGGAATCGCATTTGATAGACGCTTATCCAACGGATGTAGTGGACACGACAGGTGCAGGAGACGCATTCGCAGCAGGATTCCTGTTTGCGTTGCTGCGTGATAAGAGCCTATACGAAAGTGGAAAGACGGGCAATTTCGTTGCTTCGTTCTGCATACGCGAATATGGCGGTAGAAAAGGATTGCCTTACAAGAAATTTATCCCCGCAACGCTACAAAAAGGAGTGAAAAAAAATAAATCGTTGACACAGATTAACGCAGATTAATACAGATAAAAGGAGCTATACCGTTAAAAATAGCCCAACCCAGCCCAGCAAAAGAAAAAAATCCGTGTGAATCTGTGTCTTAAACAGAAGGAAGTTATACTTTATATGCAATAATAAAGCAATAAATTCTTATACCCCTAAAGCAAGAAGCTATTTTAGGAAGGTCTTATAAAATGCGCGAGTATGTAGGTGCAGGTGCAGGCGTAGGTGGTGGCGAAGGCGAAAGCATAGTACAAAAGGCGCGGATGGCAAACAGCGCTGCGGTTAAATTGGCTAATGCCACAACGGATGAGAAGAACCAGGCACTGCACAGAATCGCGGATTTGGTGGACACGAACAGGGAGCGAATACTTGCGGCTAATGATAAGGACGTTGAAGTTGCGTTGGGGTTAACAAAGGCAGGGAAAATGTCCACATCACTACTCAAAAGGTTGAAATTAGACGGCGCTAAAATAGACGAGATAATAAAAAGTGTGCAGGACGTAGCGAAATTAGATGACCCCGTTGGCAAAACCATGTCGGCTATCGAACTGGATACGGGGCTGGAGCTTTTTCAGGTTTCCTGCCCTATCGGTGTTATCGGTGCGATATTCGAATCAAGACCCGACGTTCTGGTTCAGATTTCATCGCTGTGTTTGAAAACAGGCAATGCCGTAATGCTAAAAGGCGGCTCAGAAGCACAGAATTCGAACGAGGTGCTATTTGACGTGGTTTCGGAAGCCGCGTCAGCGATAGATGGAATACCCGATGGCTGGATTCAACTGCTGGAAACGCGAGAAGAAGTAAATGAAATGTTAAAACTGAATGAATACATAGACCTTTTGGTGCCGCGTGGCAGCGAACAATTTGTGAAGTATATCCAGGATAACAGCAGTATAATGGTCTTAGGGCATTCAGAGGGTGTGTGTCACGTTTATGTTGACCGAGATGCGGACCTGAGTATGGCAGAAGACGTATGCTACGATGCAAAGGTTCAGTATCCTGCGGTATGCAATGCTGCCGAGACGTTGCTTGTTGATTCGCCGATTGCTGCTGCTTTTTTACCTCCGATGATTGGCAGGTATCAGCAGGCAGGGGTTGAGGTCCGGGGCTGTTCAAAAACGCTGGAACTTTTAACAAGCGGTGAACACAACGATAAACAGAGACATAAAATAAAGCAAGCAAAGCAAGCATCAGAAGAAGACTGGCATACCGAGTATAACGATTTAATCATTTCAATCAAAGTAGTGGATGGTGTGGATGAGGCAATTGAGCACATCAATCGCTACGGTTCGGGACATACGGATGCGATTGTTACCGCGAATGAAGAAACAGCGTTAAAATTTATGCGATTTGTGGATTCATCTTCGGTGATGCATAATGCATCAACACGGTTCAGTGACGGATTCAGGTATGGCAAAGGCGCCGAAGTCGGCATAAGCACGAATAAAGTGCATGCACGGGGTCCCGTTGGATTAGAAGGGCTGGTTATCTATAAGTATCTAATTGCCGGTAAGGGGCACGTAGTGGCTCCATATACAGGTTCTCATGCGAAGGCATTTACGCATAAACCGCTGTCAAAACAGTTTCCCCTTTAAGAAATTTAAATAGGGGGAATATAGTTTATATGCTATATAACTGAGAAATAGGGCAGCAGGATTCTCATAGTACATAAACTTTTCGGTTTTTTTAAAAAAAACCGAAAGTCTTAAATATGTGCTTTCATATATTTTGTAATATACTGAAAATTCAGAAAAAACCGAAAAAGAAGAAAGGAGGGGGAAATAACGGAATTGCCTAAAAATGAATTTATAGAACTTATCGCGGAAAACAGTAAAGTCAACGGTCTTGATGAGTTATCATCAAAGATCATCGGTATCCTGTTTATAGAACCGGAAGAAGTCGCTCTCGACGAACTGGCGAATAGAACAGGCTATAGCCTATCCGCAGTAAGCACAGCACTGAAGTTTATAGAAAGAGCAGGAATAGTGAAAAGAACAAAGAAGCCAAAATCAAGAAAAGTGTATTTCTACATGGGGAAGGATATGTTAGCTATATCCCTACAAATCATGAAAAGAGAATACGAGAAGATCATATTGCCATCAAAACAAAAACTACCAAGAATAATTGAGAAGTATAAACAGGAAAGCACAAAAGAATCGGGAGAGGAGTTGGGGATTATAGAAAATTATTACAAAGAGATATTATTTTTTGAACAAATATTAAAAGAATTTATTGAGACGTTTGAGCAGTATGGGGTAAACAAAAAATGATGAAAAAGGGGGTGTTGTGGAAAAAATGTATAAAAAAAAATTGGTAGAAATGGAAATACCAACAGAAGAAGTCGAAAAGGTAGATGAACTTGTTAGAGTAGGTTATTATGGGAGAGACGTAATCTACGATATAATCAGACGTAGAGCGACACAACTCAGACCAAGACGTTGGTTTGTTAAAGCAGAAGGAGGTAATATTATATGATGAGCAAGAAAGACATCCTTGCGATGAGTTTTGCTGTGGTATCTCTGCTGCTGCTTGTTACAGCTTCGGCATTGGCTACCGGGGAACCTGCCGTTATGATCAGCGACTGCAACGTGGAGCCCGAAGTGTTGATGCCCGGCGACAAGGGCACTATTACAGTCACGATAAAAAATATGGATACTCAGTCCTCAGAGACCAAGACAACGACTACTACAACCCTGAGTACCACCTCTTCTACCACAACGGCATCAACGATAAGTGCAGAAATAGACAGCATACGGCTGATCAGCAGAACCCGAGACATAGAATGGCGGAGTGAAGGCTCCAAACGCACTGAATACTACAATGTGGGTGCTTTAGGACCTGGCAAAAGCATGACAATCGCTTTACCGATAAAAGCTGCTGCCTATGCCCATGACGGCACTTATTTCCCTGAAGTGTACATAGAAGTGGACAATGGAAAAAACGTGCGGTTTCCTGTGCCTGTGAAAGTAGACAGCAGCAGTGTAGAAATACTTGAGAAGGACATACCTTCGGAGATTTCGCTCAGCGAGTCAAAGGAGATAGCGATAGTGGTGGCGAATAACAGACCTAATTCGGTGAGAGGTGTGGATGTGCGCGTGAAATCGGAAAGCGAGGGATTAGAATTCACGCCAGAGCGAATATTCATAGGTAATTTAGAAGCGTATGAAAAAAAGGAGGTGAATTTCACGCTACAAACTTTAGGAAAGTTTGATCAAAATAGAGAGTTCTCTTTTGAGGTCGCATACAAAAATGGTGATAATGTACATCACAACGAACTCAAATCGTCTGTTTTAGTAAAGAGCATCGCAGATGTGCGGCTTATCCTGGTGAATGCGCCTGAATTTGTTTTAAAAGGCGAAATTGTAAAGATAGACTTTGACGTGGCTAATGGAATGGTGAAGGATATTAAAGCGGTATCCGTGGTGCCAGCGATAGAAGGGCTCAGAATACTGCCTTCCGAATATTTCATCGGGGACATGGAAGTAGGGGACGTTTTTTCTGCTTCTTTTGATATTTATACCCGCGATTTGAGTCTCGGAGATACCACAATACCCTTTACATTGCTGTTCAAAGATGTTGACACGGACAAGCAATACGAAATGCAAGGTTACGAGGTGCATGTAGAGGTACGAGAACCGCAGAAGAGTGAGTTACCGAGTCCGGTGCTCTTTGTTGCACTACTTGTCATTCTTCTCTTAGTCGCTGTGGTTGTTGGGGTTAGGGTAAAGCGAAAGCGGGGAAGACGTGAGAAGAAATAAAAAGCGAAGGATAAGAATGAATAAATGATTCGCACAGAAAATCTGACGAAGGTTTACCGGATGGGTGATGCGGAAGTTTACGCATTGCACGATGTGAATTTAGATATACAAGAGGGCGAATTCATTGCGATAATAGGACCTTCGGGCTCGGGCAAGTCCACGCTGCTCAATATGATTGGCTGTTTGGATACGCCGACAAGCGGTGCTGTCTTTATAGACGGTATAGATACAGGTAAGCTAAGCGAAAACGGGCTTGCGGAAATACGAAGGGAGAAAATAGGATTCATATTCCAGCAGTTTAATCTCGTCCACACGTTAAATGCGTTAGAAAATGTTGCACTTCCCATGTTCTTCGCTGGCGTGAAACGAGAAACGAGGCTGGAGAGAGCGGAGGAACTGCTTGCCAATGTCGGGCTTGGCGATAGGATATACCATAAACCTTCGGAAATGAGCGGGGGGCAGCAGCAGCGAGTGGCTATTGCACGGGCGCTTTCTAATGACCCGGAAGTCGTCATCGGTGATGAGCCAACAGGAAATGTAGACACAGAGACGGGAAATACGATACTGGACCTCTTAGAAGGTTTGAACAAAGAGGGACGGACGGTAATTGTGGTAACGCACGATGCGGAGATTGCAGCCCGTGCAGGTAGAACAAAGCGGATGCGGGATGGAAAGGTGCTTGATTGAGCAATGCGAGACAAATTTCTGCTGGCGTACCGGAGCATAAGGGAGAGAAAAACCCGCTCGATACTCACCGTGCTGGGCATTGTGGTGGGTATAGCGGCTATCGTTTCTTTGATGAGCGTCGGCTATGGTATGGAAGAGGCAATAACCGGTGAATTGACGGGAATGGCAGATATGATTTCGGTGGTGCCAGGCAAAATAACGGGTGCGACCTACGTGGAACTGGGGAGTTTTACCGATAGAGACGTAAAAGACGTGCAGAGGATAAGCGGTATAAAGGACATAACAGCAATGACGTACGATGCCGTGGAAGTGGAGTATCGGAACAAACGTGCGC
>QEXZ01000042.1 GCA_003160755.1 Methanomicrobiales archaeon | reverse complement strand
CACCTACGAAACAGCAAAGAAGAAAGGAGAGCGATTTATCGAAATGGTCAGGGCGAAGTTCGATCCGCCCGCCGGAGTGGCGGGTTGTGTGGTGGGGGCTTCCTAATGGTGAGTAGTTACAGAAAAACAAATATATTCTTTTGGTAACGCTTTTCTATAAGCCCTTACAGGGCTCGCGGGGTGGTGGGGTGGAACCCCACATAAGAAAAAGTTTCTTGTGAAATCTTGTGGTTTATTAATTGCAATTATAAAAAACATCCATCACGTCCAGCTCCTTCACTTCTGCATCCGTTCCAAGCAACTCGCTCAAATTCGGCTTCGTTCTTTCTCCGTCGCCTGATACGAGTTCCTTTATGTATAGACCACCATCACATTTTATCTCCATAAAGAAAACCGACTCGTCAAACGATACCAATTTTGCACTATGTACCTTCCTCCGCCTTACCATGTCCGCTCTTCTATGTAATACTCTCGTTGGTGTCCTCTGCTCTATCACTGCTCCGGTCAGCGTATTTAGAGCATTTTCCAAATCATTTTTAAGCACCTTTGTCTTAAGCCCCACTCCGACCCTGTAAGTCTTATCTGCTTTCGCATTTTTTATCTGCGCTACCATTTCTCGTTTCACGTATTGAAGACCTGTTACTTCCAGTTTACCCGCGTTTTCTTCTCTCACTTTATCTTCTAACATCCGCAAATCCAGTTTCCTCCGTTTCGGCTCCTTTATCTCGACCACAAAAGGGCGACCTGAACCGAGCATTCGAGCATCTATGTCCTCTCTGCCACATCCATGCAGCACCATGTATTCACCTTTGAACACCGCCAATATCGAGCTGCTTATCAGTTCCTCTACGGATTCTGGATACATTTTGCCTGTGTAATTGCACTTCTCACAGCCTCTACCCCGGCACTCACGGCATAACCATCTTGTTTGTGGTATTCCCCGCTCGAACTTCCTGTATCTGCCATAAATGAAACACGAGTTCACCTGTAATTCCACCTTTTCCGTCCATAAATTCAGTAGTACCACAAGGTCAGGTCGCTCAAAATCAACTGTTTTTCCTGTTTCTCGCTCTATTCTTTTTCCTATTTCTCTATTCAATTCCGCTTTTAACGGCTCAGCGTAAGAAGCTCCTGCAATCTCCCATATCAATTCCTCGTTCTCCAGCAGCATCCCACTTACTTTTGTACCCACGAGAAATGAGTCAAATTCATATTCTCTCAGCGCGTCCAGTGCCTTTAACACCCACCCATCTAAATTCTCAAACAGGCCATTACATACCCAGCATTTGCCTTGTTCTATCTCTTCGCCTTTCCATTTCGTTCTCAGCACTTCTTTTAGTATTTGCCCTCTTTTAGCGTTTGATAGCCCTGAGGAAATCTTTGCAAATTGTCTGCCAATGCAGTTGTCGCAGATAGGTCCAAGTCCTTCTTTTACTATTTTGCGTGCTGTTTCTATTACTTCTGTTTTTTCTAATTCCTCTTCCACATGGGAATCTTTACCCAACATCTTTATAAAAATAAATATCCTTGTCCAAGTTAATAAGTTGGTATGTGTTTAGCTAACCACCAGATTACACATCGTGGGCTCTGCCCACGTCCCGCAAACCCTGAAAGGGTTTATTTCACAAGAAAACAGAAAATAAATTATGGATACAGATTAACGCTCGTGGGCTCTGCCCACGTTCCCGCAAGCCCGGAAAGGGCTTAATTAACACAGGTGATAAGAATCAACAGTGTTAAACTAAAATAAATCTGCGTAAATCAGTGTAAATCTGTGTCTTAAATAGAAAGAAGCGATACTTTATATTCTATTCACAAAAAAGGAGTAAGCTTGAGCTGATGATACTCTTTCTCCGCAGTAACAGATAGGGGCGCGATATTGTAGAGGAGAGTGCGAGGTTTAACGCCGTAAACATTAATCGTGCCATTGATTGGTATGAACTTAAGATGAACATCAGCCATCTCACGTATCTCGTTCTTTAACTTTGCTGAAGGTTTCAAAACACCTATCAAAACGTCATTTGTTGTTCTCACCCACGACACCACTTCTGAAAGCATTCCTCTTATGTCCTCCTCTGAGTAAATATCCAGCCTTGTTAAGCCGAGAACGTGCAATACCGGCTTTTTCAACCCTTTATAGACCTCAAGATGCTTCGCTAAGTACTCTTTCAATGATTTTGACCCCTTTTCGCCTTTACCCTCAACATCAATCTTGAATAAACACGGGTCTTCACTTTCAGGTTCAGAGATGGTGGGCATCCGCAAGTTTTTATCCAGCACTTCTTCGCTGACATAATCCGAAAGAAGCTTCTTCACCGAGGAAGAATAAGAGCCCTCCTCGGGCATGTATATAACACCGCAGTTATTCAGCATGAAATTGGAAATTATATGGAATAAAACAGGTCTGTAACTCTGACTTATGCTATCATCCGCTATTTCCAACAGGACAAAACTCCCTCCCGGATAGCCACCGATTATCGCATCTAAATCTTGCATTCCAGTAGAATAAATCCCCTGAGATCCTTTCTCTTTGTTCTTGATTACCTTGTGCCAGCCGCTGCCTAATTCGGTGGCGGGGGTAACAAAATGTGAGAACTTCCCGGCTTCTAAGGTGAAGGGATAGTTACTATGGGGAACCTGGAAACCCCTCAATTTATCTATAAACACTCTCCTCACGATTTTATCGTCTATCTGTTCTTTTTCCAATCTTAGAATACCATCGGCGAGATAATCCAACTTTTTCTCATCGGTGTATTCAGTGATTAAAACTAAATGCGTCTTCGTTTTTCGAGCGATATCCAACATAGTGTTTTCAAGCTTTTCTATGCCCTGATTTTCTTTGCCTATCTGAAAAGAAACAGCATCCCAGCTATCTATTATCAGAATTGTAACGTCCTCTTCTGCAACAAGGTTGTAAACAGCCCTTAAGAAGCTTGAGAAGTCTTCGTATAGCACCTGGAACTCAGCATCGGAAAATTCCGATTGCGTGGCATCAATAATATTTTTACGAGGGACACGCTTTTGCAAACTCGGAAACTGTTTATACAGCACAGCAGGGTCTATACGAGTGGAGATATAAACACCTTTAGCTTTAGCATCTCCCCGGCATAATTGTTCGAGAAGCGTCACCGCATAAGTGGTCTTTCCAGTGCCTGGAGCGCCTTTAAGCAAGATGGTATAGCTTTCCATTGATTTAAGTGCGCTTTCTACTTCCTGCATGATTAAAGACCCCACTCTCCCCCGCTAATGGAAGCGGCTTCTTTTGACCTTTTTTGTATTATTTCCTCTATGCTTTTATTTTCCTTTATACTCCACATAGAATCGAGGAAATCGAAAAGTGCCTTTGCATAAGGACTTCTCTCATTAACTTTTATCACCATTGACCTCCCTATATCTATTTCTCTTAATACTCCCGCGTCTACGAGATCGGATATAACTTTTCGGACGGTCACGTGGCTCACATCGAGTGTGTTTGCAAGCCCGGAGATATTATTGAAGTAGCCGTTGTTGTTGTAGAACTGGAGTATAACCTTAAGATACGTGCTATTTTTTCCAAATATCTTCTTCAGTATGTCCATAGATATTTATTCTTTTATTGAATTCCTTATATATATATTTTGCGATAATGTATAAAAAAATTACAATAATTTTCAAAAATATTTGCATCCACAAAAATCGATTCGCGCAAATCAAAGTTCCCCAAACCAATTCCTTCCAATACTTTAAGGGGTATAAATATCCCTTCCTTTTTTATTTCTACTCCCTTTCCCATTTCATTCCTCGTACGTGTTTAGCTAACCACAAGATTACACAGATTTTCACGAGAAAATATGAAGACATAAAACATAAAATGTAAATCTAACCAATATCTTCTGCGTAGTACCCTCTTCTTGTGTTAATCTCGTGAAATCTCGTGGTTTTTTTCGCCTCAGCTAAACACATACGAAAGAACATACGTTGAATATCATGATCATGCCTGGAGGGGTAATTAATGTAATCAAGATGGTTTTCTTCGAAACCGGTAGGCAATAATCAGCAATCCAACCAGTCCAAATATAGCATAGAATCGTGGTATGGAAATTAATTTGTTTTCTGTTTCTGTTGTTGTCTCAGTTATTGTTGGTTCAGTTGGTGTAGGTGTTTTTGTTTGTGCTTGTGCAGGCCTTTTTTGCATATTTTTGCCCTTGCTGACATTTAGACTCGTGACCTCCGTCAATACGATGTTTTCAGGGGCTTCGTTTGTAAGACAGCAAGTGCCAGAATCGCCAGAATCAACAGAACTATCAGAATCGTTTAGAGTATTATTCGCTGTCGGAGTTGGGGTTGGTGTTTGGATTATCGCAGAGCCACCTCCACCTCCACCGCCGCCACCACCGCCACCACCGCTACCGCCTGGAGTTGGAGAGGGGGTAGGTGTTGGTGTTGGTCCGGGTCCGTTAAGGATTGTGAATGTACCCTTTTCTGTGCTTCTGTCTGCCACCTCTAAGCCACAATCATCTTTCAGCGATAGAATACTAATATTCAAATCACTTGTATCATAAGCACTACCTACCGCAGTTAATTCAACGTTAGCAACTGTTTTATCCCCAGACTGTGGTGACCACTCAATAACCCATATTACCACATATCCATCCTGCGCATTGCTGATATCAGTATTATCCATATCATTGAAATCTCCTAGCGTATAATCTGTTACATTAACTATCGTGGGATTGTAACTCAGTTTTATCTTAATGCCTGCTATACCTGCCGCATTATTAATTAAGATAGGTGCTGTTATACTCTCACTTGGTGCAGCCTGGACATCACCTATCGAGATCACATTGTTCTGCTGTGCCATTGCTGGTGCTATGAATGCCACTGCTAAAACCAACACAATCACGACAATCGCTTTTATCTCCCTCATCTTTCACTCCTATTTTATTTTAATATATAGCTCGGATCTTCTGGATAGTTGTCGTGGTTTATTATCCTAATTCCATCTCCGAAGTCCACAATGCCATCACCAGTAACATCTGCAATCGTATCAATGGGAAGACTGTACGTCGGATCTTCTGGATAGAAGTCGTGGTTTATTATCCTAATCCCGCTTTCGAAGTCCACAATGCCATCACTTGTAACATCTCCATTCTTCATCACCATTAGCTCTATACTCACCGACGTATTCGAATTGCCATAGAAATCGGTTGCGTTTACCTGTAGGCAATAGGGTTCGTAAGCTGTTCCAGTCCATCTTGCAGTGTTCGCAGATGCATTTGTGGTAACAGACCAGATATTGCCCCCTATATTCGTCATTGGTTGAACAGACGAACCACCGATTTGAGACAAGTTTATTGTAACACTTAAAATGCTGCTATCATCAGTAATAGTAACGTTAAGCTGAGAAGTCTCGCCCCATCTCGGGTCGTTGTCTGTGTCATCCGGGATTAAATATAGGGTAGCATTTGGAGTAGTTACAATTGGCGGTGAGGTGTCAGAGGGTTCAGGCGCACGGTTTACTTTCACGGTTCCATTTATCACACTAATCGGCACGGCATTGCCTTCGGGATCGCTAACCAGAACGGAAATAGGTGGTTTGCCTATTAGCGCAAGAGGTGATGGCCCAGCAGCAGTGTTGCATGCAGTTATGTTAATAATTGCAAAAGTGCCCGAGGTTGATACATTCTTCGGTGCGCCCGATGTATTAAGAATGTTCCCCCAAACATGTGTAACAACTCCAGCTACATTATCTATCGTTCCAGGATTGAAGAGCGTGTTTGCACCATTCTGCTTGAATAGCTCACCTTCCATCACACTGTTCACATTAATAATCGAGCTGTTGAACTGAAGATTGAACTGTGCGCCGGCGATTGCAGTATCAGGCTCGATTGATACATTAATAGAGAAACTTTCACCTTGAGAAACTATTTGTGTGGATGGCGAGATAATAACGGTTGTAGTCGCAGATGCTGGTGTAATACCCGTCATTAGCATTAGCAATACCAATAAAAGTCCAACCAGCGATGCAAATATTTTTGTTTTATTTGGTGCTGCAATATTTTTTGTAAACACGACTCCTCAAATAAGAGGAGTGCAAATTAGGCTATTTAAGGGTATTTATCATTTGTAGCGTAATATCAGATATTCTAAAAAATATATTCAACAATTGTAAAAATATGTTCAATTTATGGCAGATTAAGTTCATAAATTAATTAATTTTGTTTTAATAACATCAATCATGAAGGTAGGTAGGGAAAGGTGGAGGAGTGTATGGGGAAGGGCGAGAATAAACATACAAAGGGATAGGTATCAATTATTAATAGTTTAATCTCTTTAAAAGACTTCTTCTAACTCGTTATCTCTCCAAAGTGTTGTACCACTATAGTTGTATCCAAAATGTCAACCTTACCATCCTCATTGACATCATAGCTTGGATACGTACTGTCAACCACAGTTCTGTTGTAAATCTTGACTTCGTCGATTGCGCCGTTGAAGTATTCTTCGGAGCCTTTCCCAAAATGCCAAAAGCCAACAAGATCAGGTGCTTCGGTTAATTGAAAGTTAACTATTGCTGTTTGATTTTCCAACACTACAACATTTTCCTGCGATTGCGTTGTGTAACCATATTTGGAAGCAGTTACCGTGTAAGAAGTTCCTATGGGAACGTTTGATATTATGCAATCACCATTAATATCTGTTCCATCCGGGTCAGAATATCCATTAGCAGTTACTGCTGCTCCTGGTATGCCTAAGCCTGTACCGTTATATTTTACAGTGCCTGAGATGGTGCCAGTAGCTCCAGGAGAGATAAAGCCTGCCAACAGTCTGCGATACTGTTCAAACACATATCCTATGTAGTGTTCAGTAAATAACTCAATCCTCTTGCCTACATAATCAAATGGATCTGATGAACCTGAATTCTTGATCACATAAGGTCCGTTGGTCAGATTATCCACATTAATCGTCCACACTCCTGATATACCATCCGCCGTTGCTATATCCACTGCGCCAAAAAATCCACTAATCAGCATCACCACGACACATATACATATTATCATACTCTTCTTTCTCATGACGCAAAGAAGATAGTGAAAGGTAGAGCGGCGGATAGCAGCTACTAAGCCCACTCCCCAAAAAGTAGGAATATGGGGGTTATGCTCTTTATTTTTATCTCTGTTTTCCTCAACCTTATGCGTGTGCATTTCGGTTCTACAAAACACCCTTTTTTATTATTTTTTAGGCGTGACAATCGATTCAAAATTAGGATATTTGAAGTTTTCGGTGTTGTTAAGTAAAGTCTAAAAGGTTACACATCAGGGCAATCTTTTATTTCATCCCTATTTTCTTTTTATTCTCTTAAAGAAGAAATAAGGGGTGAAAAAATCATGCGCTTGCTTCCTGAACAGCGGCAATCCATGGTTGGCGCTGTGAGAAGAGGATTTAAGAAAACACTTGTTGCTGAAATTTTCGACGTGTCAAGAAAAAAAGTAACCACTTGGTCTTAGAGGGCTAAGCATCGTGGGCGAGAAAGCTTCCGGGACAAAAAACACAACCAGATTCCAGGTCGATTCGACAAAAACAATCATCCTGGGTGGACCTACACAATTGACCTGAACGACTGGGAGCCTGACACCGAACTCTTCATCGCGGCCCATGCTGTGGTCGGCAAAAGCATCAATTGTGAGCGCGTGTACGAGACCGCCTGGGGTGACGGCGACGGCTTCGACGGCAAGAACTGGGCCACCTACTTCACCTATACCGTGCAGGCCGTGCAGTAAGACCAGAAAAGGTTTTAAAAAATAAGAAGATTAAAAAATAAAGGAGGGTTTAATTTTTTTCCCTTCTCATTAATCTTTTCAATATTACAGTAGTTCTGAACTATAACAACCATCAGCGGTTGGAGCCATCAAAAATATTCTCAGCAGATGCCAAAGACCCTTTTTTAACCTCTGCAAACCTTTTCCCCCTTATTTCCCTTCAATCTTCTACCATGCCTCCTAATAGAACGTAAATCCTGCTCAACACCGTTATTTGTTCTCTCCAAGCAAAATATGAGCCCCCTTACCTTTAAAGGCTAATTCCTCTTTTCGATTCGAACTTATTTCTTCTAAGAAAGTATCAATCCCCTTTCTGGCAGTTTCTAATCGTGTTTTTGTGTTTCGGCGGAGTTCTTCTAATTTCCCTTTAACCCCTATTTTATCCACATTTTTCCGGAATTTATCGTGGTAATACTTAAACAGACGGTCATCCAATGCACGCAGGGAGTGAAAGTTCTTCTTTTTCCCCTAGCTCAGGTTCACATACGGGGCTTGCGGAGTCATATGTATCTAAGGTTCTTACCTATTTTTCTTACCCCAAGCCCTTACACCTTTTTATATTGCCTTTTCCAATCTACACCTATGGTGTGTGACTTAGAATATGTATGCACCAAAAGAGAAAAAGCTATGGATCAAAAAAAAATAGGAGGTGAGAAAATGAAAAGAATGAGAGAAATATCTATAGCATGTATTGCATTAATGCTTCTCTTAACAGCAGTAACAATACCGCACACATTAGCGGTTCACCCCCCGACCGCATATGAATTGACCGCTGGGGGCGGGAATCCTAACTCGGCAATCGATGTCGGCGACGTTTACGTCTGGGAAGGGTGTGGTGGTGAGCTCTATGTCCAATACGTCATCGCTGAGGGCTGGTGCTTGACCGAAACGCACCTGCACGTCGCCAGCTCGCCCGATGATATTCCTCAGACCGAAGCAAAAGGTAAGGGAAAAAATTTAGGCGGCAACCCGATTCCAGGAAAATTCACTTACAAGTATGAGTACGACCCCTGCGTCACGGAGGTCATCTATGGTCCCTTAGATACTGGACTCTTCATCGCGGCCCATGCGGTGGTCTGCATCGATGACATGTGCGTGCCCGAGTGCGAGACCGCTTGGGCTGGCATGTCAAGCTGCGGTAGCAACGTGGCCACCGGCATAGACTTCCCTGGCAAGAACTGGGCCACCTACATCACCTATCCCTATCCCGTGAATGGCGATTAGTAAGACCAGAAAAGGTTTTTAAAAATAAGAAAATTAAAAAATAAAGGAGGGTTTAATTTTTTTCCCTTCTCATTAATTTTTTCAATATTACAGTATTTATTTAACATTTCTCACATCATTTAAAATAAAATTCCAGAATTTTATTGTTCAACCACGGTACCTTTGGATTAATTCCTCTGCTTTTGAGTTTCTCGTTTAGGTCTTTGAACAGGGGCACAAGTTCAGGGGGGGTATCGGTAATCGGTGACGTGGATTTTTTCACCTTTTGACCGTACAAAGGCTTCGATATTCAGAAATTTCTCGAATATCCCCTCTATCTCCATTTCTTCGTCGATATAGTCCAAAAGAGAGCCCACTGAAAACCATTTATCGGAGACAACCGTCTCCATTTCGTCACCAATGATGTCCTTTGTCGTGTTCAGCATGGGAATCGCTACATCTTCAGGTTTCAGTCTCGGATAATCTGCTCTCACAAAGATTGGGTCGCCTGGATTTATAACAGAGATTCAGAAGGGCGAGAACGGAAAGATTGTTTGTGATAGAATGCATTTTGTTTAAATGCTATCGCTTGTCTCGATATTTGCACTTTCGTCGTATGTCCATCCCTCTTTGAGAACATTATCCACAGTGAAGGTAAACATTCCTCCTCCTTTTACCCATTTTGTTTCGAATGTTACTTTTCCATCATTGCTTGTAGTCCCAGAAACGGTGTTACTGCTATAAGCTCCACTCCAGTGACCTTTTACCGTTGCCACATCCACTGGCTTATCTGAGGAATCGAGTATTGGAATAGTTGCTATTGCTTTGTACTTTCGTCCACGACCGATAGATTTTGATGATATTGTTATGTCGCCAACGTGCATTTCGGGCATTGTAGGTGCTTCCAAGGTTGTGAAGCTATATTCAGAGCTTTGGTCTGAATTTCCGCTTTGACCCGTGCTGTTCACAACGTAGTAGTATGTTGTGCTTGGTGTTAATTCAGTAAGGTCAACGGAATGGGAAGTAACATAGGTAGAATCACTCACACTATTATAAATTCCTGATTCTGTTCTATACCTCACCAAGCTATCTGCCGCTACATCTGTATCCCATATTATCTTTGTCTTTGCAGAAGAGCTTGTTATGTCAGTTGCAGCCACATTCGATATTACTGGTGGTGTTGGTGTTATATCTCTTATGGCAAAAGTTCCATTTATCACACTAATCGGCACGGCATTGCCTTCGGGATCGCTAACCAGAACAGAGATAGGTGATATGCCTATTAGTGCAAGAGGTGATGTCCCAGCAGCAGTGTTGCTTGCGGTTATGTTAATAATTGCAAAAGTGCCCGAGGTTGATACATTCTTCGGTGCGCCCGATGTATTAAGAATGTTCCCCCAAACATGTGTAACAACTCCAGCTACATTATCTATCGTTCCAGGATTGAAGAGCGTGTTTGCACCATTCTGCTTGAACAGCTCACCTTCCATCACACTGTTCACATTAATAATCGAGCTGTTGAACTGAAGATTGAACTGTGCACCGGCAATTGCAGTATCGGGCTCGATGGATATATTAATAGTGAAACTCTGTTCTTGTGAAACTATTTGTGTGGATGGCGAGATACTAACAGTTGTAGTCGCAGATGCTGGTGTAATACCAGTCATTAGCATTAGCAATACCAATAAAAGTCCAACCAGCGATGCAAATATTTTTGTTTTATTTGGTGCGGCAATATTTTTTGTAAACATGACTCCTCAAATAAGAGGAGTGCAAATTAGGCTATTTAAGGGTATTTATCACTTGTAGCGTAATATCAGATATTCTAAAAAATATATTCAACAATTGTAAAAATATGTTCAATATATGAAAATTAAGTTCATAAGTTAATTAATTTTGTTTTAACTTCCAATTACGAAGGTCGGGATGGAAAGGTGAAGGAGTGAAAGGGGGCGAGAATAAACATGCAACAGGATAGGAATATAGAGGAATATCTCGGCGATTTGGAAAGTTTCTTGCCAATAACACTTTCTTTGCTATGAAAATATATATATTCCTTTCTACCTCTTCTAATTAGTTTGACAATGTCACATTTAATAAACTTTATATAGCCTATACTTCTACTGCAAAGCATGTGTACTAAAAAAAATATGAATCGGTATTCGATCCCCAACGATGGGGGCTACCAAACGGAGTTA
>QEXZ01000041.1 GCA_003160755.1 Methanomicrobiales archaeon | reverse complement strand
TTGAAAACATAACAATCCCGGAATTGGATATAAAATTAGAAGACTTAGAACCCGAAATAGTAGAAGATGAAGTGCCGGAACCACCAACAGAACCGTTATCTAAAACGGGTGATTTGTGGATATTAAACAATCGGCATAGGATACTGTGTGGGGATGCAACAAATGAAACGGATATTTTAAAGTTGATGGATGGTAAGAAGGCGGATATGGTGTTTACGGATCCGCCTTATGGTATAGGTTATGAATACGCAAGTCATAATGATTCAAGTAATGAAAAAAATGCAAAATTAGTAGCAGATGCCTTTCGTCTATTTAATTGTGGTAAAGTATGGACTTGTGGATTGAACAATTTAGCAAGAGATATTAGCAGATTTGGCAAAGCGAATGTTTTAGCATGGTGTAAGAAATTTGCTTTATCTGGTTCTGGTTTAGGGGGTGCATCTACATGGGAGCCTATTTTAGTTTTATCCCCAAAAATTCGTAAATTAAACAATAATGTTTTAGTGTATCAAACAGATAGAGAAGAAGGTCTTAGAGGGCTACATAGTTGTCCCAAACCTGTTGGGTTGTTTGTGGAGTTAATAGAATCGTTTAGCGAAATTAATAATTATATTGTAGATTGTTTTTTAGGTTCGGGCACCACATTAGTATCAGCACACCAAACAGGGCGTATTTGTTACGGCTGTGAGATAGACCCACATTATATTGACGTTATATTAGACCGCTATGTAAAGCTTACAGGGCAAGACCCTATTAGAAGTGACGGCGTAAAATGGAGCGAACTAAAAAGCAGTTTACGTGGGCAAACCGATTAAAATAAAATTTATAGGCATAACAAACAAATAAAAAGTTACAAGTGTAAAAAAACATCGTTGGAGAAATATAACAGTTGTCAAAATATAAGAAAAGAAAATGTTCGCAAAGCCAAAAGTAAAACTTCGCATGAGAAGAAAGGCTTGGAGACCCATCACTATTTGTTGTGGCAATTTTAATTATATATATGATGTTAGAACTTTACTAAAAAAGCGTAAAAATGAACTTCCCTGACCTGAACAGCATCGAAGATAAGCATTACATTGAACAGATGCACGTAGTAGCGATAACGTATCCGCACTTCTCAAAGAAATACCGCCAGTTTGTCACATGCCTTGCAGGGCTCACAAAGGAGAACGAATGGCGGCGTATATATCCCGTACCTGCAAAATGGATTGCAGAAAGTGGCATTCAAAAAGGGGATGAAGTAGAATATCGCATCCGAAACGAACATCCCGAACATCGTTACGAAAGCAGAAAGATATACACAGAAACGTTAAAACTCACAAATTCATATAGCAGCGTTAAAATGATGTCTTTTCATATAGAAACATTAAAACAGGCAATAGAAGCGAGTAAGTCTATCGCAGTCATCAAGCCTTTAAAAATCATAGACATAGGTAAACGAGGACGAAAATTACTTGAAAACACGAAATCCAAACGTGATTTTTATTCATTAGACTTACCCTTATTTTATCCATCATTTTTATTTCAGGATAATGATGAGAGCGTGCATAAAACATCATGCGAAGATATGCAAATAATAAAAAAAGGTGAATGGGCGTTATCTGAATATGAAAATGCAATATTTATTATGGGCACGCACTATCTTTTTAATACTTGGCTTATTATATCAATCATTAATTGTTAATTTTTGGATATAAAATGGGTAAAAAGAGAGGTGCTCCGGAAAAGGCATCAGTAAAAAAAATATTAAACGCGATACCGGGTACTGGTGGACTTATCAGTGCTATTGCACTCAAGCTAAAAGTCCATTATCATACCGTACTCAATTACGAAAAGAAATATGAATCGGTAAGGCAGGCAATAGAGGAAGAAAAAGAGAAAATATTAGATAAGTGTGAAAGTAATCTATATATACGTATTCAAGAAGGGGATGAAGATACGAGCAAGTGGGTATTGGCGCGCAAAGGCAAACAAAGGGGCTATTCTGAGAAGATAGACACCGATCAGAAGATAGAGGGCGAACTTAAAACCGTCCTCGAAGTGCGATATGAAAAAGAAGATGCCAGAAATTAAAATAGAGATCATACTACCAAAGCCGCATGCACTCCAAAAGGAGTTTATCGAATCCTTCGCAAAGCGAAAGATTATTCGTGCTGGGCGGAGATCAGGTAAAACTATCGGTATGGCTATCATTGCGATAAAGGCATTTTTAGATGGTCACAGGGTTCTCTATGCAGCCCCAACAGAAGATCAGCTTGCGACCTTTTGGTTTGCGATTAAAAACGCTTTACAGAATCCGATAGAGGCGGGCATATTCAAAAAAAACGAGGTATTTCATATAATCGAAGTACCAAATACAAAACAACGTATCCGAGCAAAGACGGCATACAATGTGGACACTTTAAGAGGTGATTATGCAGACGTTTTGATTTTAGATGAATGGCAATTAATGGACGAACAGATGTGGGAAGTCGTCGGTGCGCCTTTGCTTCTGGATAACGATGGCTCGGCGATTTTCATATATACCCCCCCCTCGCTCCGCTCCCGTTCTATGAGCAAGGCACGGAACCCGTTACATGCCGCCGAAATGTTTAAGAAAGCGCAACAGGATAAAACAGGACGTTGGCACGCTTTTAATTTTACTTCGTTTGACAACCCTTACATATCGCATGATGCGTTAAAAGAAATCACACAGGACATGACAGCGATAGCATACCAACAAGAAATATTAGCCAAGGACATAGAGGAAGCGCCAGGTGCGTTGTGGACCCGCGAACTCATTAGCAAAACCCGCACGACAAACCATCCAGATTTGGTGCGTATTGTCGTGGGCGTTGATCCAACTGGAAGCCGTGGAAACGAATGCGGTATAGTGGTCGCGGGACTGGGCGATGACGGAGAAGGATACATTCTTGACGACAGAAGCTTGCTCGGTTCTCCGGGGGAATGGGCTGACGAAGTGTTGATTGCATATAACCACAACAACGCAGACATAATAGTTGGCGAAACGAATTACGGGGGTGATATGGTAGAAGCGACAATAAGGCAGGCAGGCAATACGCAGAACCAGATATACCGATACAAAAACGTTCACGCAACGAGAGGTAAGGCAGTAAGGGCGGAACCCATAGTCGCGGCATACGAGCACGGCAAGGTGCATCATGTAGGCGAGTTCCCGCATCTGGAAAACGAAATGGTGATGTGGATACCGGGGGAGTCGCGATATTCGCCTAACCGGATAGATGCGCTTGTATGGGCGATGACAGAGCTGGATTTGAAAGCAGATATTGCTTCAGTACCTGTGGACATGATGAGCGCCCATTCAAAGCTTAGAGTTCCCGGGTTCGGGTCAAGAGATGTGCCTTCGTTTTAAGTTTTATATGACTTTACGAGTACGAAAAAGAAGCCCGTAGTAAAGAGAAAGCCAGTATTTTTACATATTTCACTGTATTTTATATGACACTATGTAAACAATCTTTTCTTATAAAGAAAAGTTTCGTAGGGCAGTGCTCCACAAGATTACATAGATTTCTTTTTTAAAAAAAGAAAAATAACTATAACCTTTTTATATACTAAGTAACTAAGTAATTATTATGGGAGAAAATAAAGGAAAGGGCAAAGGGGAATTATGCGATATATGCGGGACAAATATGACCGATGAAACAAGAACTACCGTAATAGGAATGTCCATCCGACTTGAAGGAGACCATAAAGAAATCCGGCGTGTTGAGAGGAGATTTGGCAAAACGGAATTTAAAATTTGTTATGTGTGCCTGCTAAAAGCTCTCGGGGTGAAAGAAATACGAAAAGAAATAGGCCCAGATAAAGGAAAAGGGGGGATGTAAAGAACGATGGTATGCGAAGAAGAAGAAAGAATGATAAAAGAATCAGAAGATTTTTGGAAACGGATTAAGGATGTACCTACTTGTGATTTTTATGCTGCCTACCATAATGAACTAAGAAAAAGAGACAAAAAAATGGAAAGGTGGGATAATATCAGTTACTATAAGGGGCAAAATTATGCGGTGGATGGCTACATATTACGCTTATGTTGGGAGTCTTCTTAATGTTGATTTGATATCTGGCGTGTCCCATGTAGTAATCTTCTTTGGTTTAGTGGGATATGCAGCTATACAAGGGGACTTAAGTTTTTGGGTGGCCCTCGCTATACTACTAAATGTCGCAACGATGCCTATAATAGACGGGTTATTGCATGATTGGGTACTTGAGAGATATGGATGGATGGATTGGAGGTTTGAATGAAAACAATAAACGTATCCTTCGAGGATAAGGAAATAGAAGCGATAGTGAAAGTAAAGAAAGGGCAATCATGGCGACAGTTCATACTTGACTGTGTGAAGGAAGAGGAAGGAAAAGAATAATGGGTGGTAAAGATATAGATAACCTTAAGAATGACTTGGCATGGGATACTATGATTCTCAGTGCCGAATCTCTGCGGAAGTGGCTAAGAACGAACAAGTTATGTGCTTCTTGTTCTGAATGTATAGAAGAGGCTATAACAAAATATCAAGAGGAGATACGGGGGTTAAAAGGGAAAAAGCAAGAAGGGGGAGAAAAAGAATAATGTTACAATACATTTATCTCAAATTAGGTTATGATGCAGACAAAATAACTAAAGAAGATGCGATAACTATGCTTGGTGAAGGGGGCGGGGTTTATCCAGAACTTCTGACACTTGAGGAAATAAAGGAAATAGAAGAGGAATTATTAGAAAGATTGGCAACGCTGGAACATAAGCGTTGGATGATGTGGAGTAAAGATGTCGCACAGACAGCAGTTATACCAAGTCAACGATTGGAATGCTGGATAAAGATGTGGGTACCATATAATCAATTAACCGAAGAGCAAAAAGGATATAGCCGAGCGTGGGCAAGAGAATTAATAAGGGCGATGAACAAACACGGCACCGCTTTTACCGACCCAACCATATTATAAAAGAAAGTTTTATATATACCTTTACCCCCTTCTATAATTTAGATGCCTGAAGTGGTAAAGCGAAAGGGGACAAAAGAAGAAGGCACTATTTACATATCTTCAGTTGGCGGATATTACGAAGCGCCAGAGATAACTGTTGACAAACTCAGGGATTTTAAGGATAACATTTACGGACGCGGGCTTGCAATCAAGCAAAAGAACCTGATATTCAGCGATAAGTTCACACTTGAAGTTTCAGGTGCAAAAGACGAACCGGATGAAGACTTACAGAAGACAATAACGCAGATGTGCGAATCTAAGAATGTCCGGCTGTGGGCGAATATGCAGCGGGCGTTCATAGATGTTTTCTGGTATGGTATCAGTCTCTTCAATCCAGTTTGGGGATATGAAAACAACGAATACAAACTGCTTAAACTAAGGCATCTCCCCGCATACACATTCGGCACTGCCCCAATTTCGGGCACGGTAAAAATATATTCTCAAATATTACAGGGCATCACACTAAACGATAAGAACGAAATGGCTTTCGGGCAGACAGACGAGAACGGCATAGTGCAAGATATTAAAAACGTTTTCTATATTAAGGACCCAACAGCCCAGGGACTTGCAGGTGAAAGCATTGTCGTGCCGCTCGTGCCGATCATCGAGATGTTAAAATTCTCGTGGGATACGCAGATGCAGCAGGTCCACAGAATAGGCGCAAAAATTCTCTTTATTAAAGTTACAGATCCAAAACCCGCATCAAATAAGAACGGTGGAGTCGGTGATGTCGAATATGCGAACATGATATTAGGGAAATGGAGCAAAGACATGGCATTTCAGCTCAGGGATAACATGACGTTAGTGGATCCGGGCATCAAAGATGATGCAAACAACCTGGAGGTTATTGACGCTCTTCATAAAATGATTATTGATTATGTCACTCCTACTTCTTTTATCGCACGTGAAGGGGCAACAATAGGCGGTAGCGAAAAGCAACGTGAAGAGATGCTGTTACGTTACATAAAAGGCATTCATTCCTGGCTTGAAGACCAATTCGAGATGTTGCTGAACAAATATCTTGAATATAACGAATACAAAGATTACACAATATCTATACACATCCCGGCACCAAGCATAGACCGAAGCGAGATAGAATTAAAGCAGGCGGTGGAAGGATACAAAAGCAAAAGCCTAACAATCAACGAGATAAGACAACGATTAGGTGCGGAAGGTTTGGATGAGAAGGATATTGAAGAGCTGTTTAAATTGCATGAACGGATACAGCCACAAAAACCTGCGGGTATGATGGAAGCTATGGAAAACGCAATGGAAGTAACGATAAAAAAGGAAACACCTAAAAAGGTAACGAAGAGCTTAGAAGAGGAACTTAAAGAAGCATCTGATAAGCTGTCGGATAGTGTGATAAAGGCTTTAGAGGGGGAAGAATGATAATCATTAAAGGAATATTAGAGCCAGGCAATCCACATTTTCAACTCCTTGCAGAAAACACTGAAGATGATTATTATTACAGCATATCTGGCGGAATACAGGAAGGGGAGGGAAATGATTTTGTATAACATACTAATAGCGATAAAAAAGGCGTGGGGGCAATTAAACGGAGATAAGTTAAGTAAGGAAGACATTAAGAGTATCAAAGAATTAGTATCCAATCGTAAAGGGAAAACGAAGAATGATAATCACCAGAATGAAGAGTAAAACCTTAAAGAAGACTTATATAGTCGTATAACTTATTATATACTATGAACGAAAGAAACAAAAAGGGACAATATCTCAGGGGCTCTGTCCCCTCTAATAAGATTATATTGCCTAAAGACGAACTTATAGAATTATCTAAAAAATATGGGTGCATAATAATAGCCAGACATTTTAAAGTATCAAAACAAACAGTACTTCGTAATATGGAAGAATATGGGATTGAGAAAAGAGGCATACCGAAAACACTTCCCGAATATTGGAAAAAAGCATTGCAAAAACCTAAATCTGTTCCTGCTTGGGGTAAAGGATTAACTAAAGAAACAAATAAATCCCTTAAGCAAATATCAGACAGTTTAAAAGGCTCACGGAATCCGAGATGGAAAAATGAATTACATACGGGAGAAAAAGTAGAATGTGCTTGCGGATGTGGCGAATTAGTAGATAAATACGATAAAAAAGGAAGAAGAAGGTATTATGTGTATGGGCACTATAGAGAGAATCAATTTAAAAAAGGACTTATTCCATGGAATACTGATAAGATGATGCCCCCTGATTCTATTAAGAAAGGGGAGAACGCTTCTGGATATAAGGATGGAAGATGTTTAATCCCAAATTTTTGTATTGATTGTGGGAAAGAAATAAGTTATAGTTCAATAAGATGTGTTGGTTGCGCGCATAAAAAGGAACTTAATCCCGCATGGTTAGGCGGTAAATCATTTGAAGAATACGGGGAAGAGTTTACAGAAGGGCTAAAAGAAACAATCAGAGAAAGAGATAATTATACTTGCCAAGAATGTGGATTTACACAAGAAGAATTAGGATATACCTTAAGCATCCACCATATGGATTATAATAAGAAAAATAATAATCCTGATAATTTGATTTCACTTTGTAGAAGTTGTCACCAGCAAACTAATTTTAGAAGAGAAGATTGGATGGGTTATTTTCAAAATAAGATAATGGGGGCAGGATAAACCAATTGACACAAAAGGGAAAAGTAAAATTAGATAGTTCGGGACGCGGAAAAAGAAATAATGCAGGACGTGGCGGATGCGCAACACCGAGAAGCAAAGGGCAGGGGAGGAACCCGAAAAAGAAATGACTGGCATAAGCTTACCCTGGAAGATGGATAAGGAAACAAAAGAGAGATACTATAAATATGTCAGAAGGTTAGGCTCACTATTACTAATTATCGGTGGTACTTCATTAATGCTCGAGCATCTTTTTAAATTTGAGGGGTTTGATTTGCTTGATTTTGCTGGACATGAATATTACGGCTTAGGCATGATAATCGCAGGCTTTCTGCTTTCGATGAAATGGCATCAGTGGAAAACTTTAAATCTAAAAGATATAAGGAACTGGATAAGATAAAGAATGTTTACATATAACAAAAACGAAGCGCACAAAAAAGTCGTAAGAGGCAAAATCTATTATAGGGCATTAGTACGCTACCCGCAAATTACTCCATTACCATGCAAGATACGGGAATGTATTCACAAAAAAAGGAATGGGAGATGCGGATGCAAAGAAACTCGTCTTGAATTAGATGAGAATGACAATCTGACTGGAAAATGCTTATGCTTTAAACAAAAGGAGGAAAAACAAGAGACATAAAAGGAACACTATCATAAAATATGAACGAAACAACGGCAGAAGATATGGATGCCATCTGCACATATTGCGGAAGGCGAAAAACGCAGTGCTTATGTGGCAGCACACTGAACATTGCGGAATGGAGAAACTATATTCTCGACAATGGATTTTGCAATAGCAGCTTAATATGAAATCTAAAACCGAAAGAGCAATAACCGCGGCAATGGATAAATACCAGCGGGACATAGCAACAGCAGCACGCAACAACGCTGCACGTGCACATATTGCAGGAGATTTAAATGCTCACAAGCTACTTGATATTGGCATTTCATTTGACCTTGTGCAGAAGGAGGCATTGGAATATTCAAAGGGATATGGTGAATTATTATACCGTAAAGGGGCGAGCGTAATCCATGGTAAAGAAGTACCGTGGCTCAAAACGCATACTGGGCAGACCCGCGAAAACGTGTTCAAAACGATAAGGGACGGACTCAGAGAAGGAAAACCAGTTTCAGCTATCGGGGGTAAAAAACTCGGTAAAGGAACTATCGCCTACGATTTAAACAAAATAATGCAAGAAGAAGGCAGAAGCATGGTAAAAATAGCCCGAACAGAGGTGGCACGTATCCAGAGCGCAGGCAGCATGGCAAGATACAAAGCAAACGATGTAAAGAAGATAAAGATTTTATGTGCTGCGGATCCATGTGAAATATGTGCTCCATATTGTAATCAAACCATGGCTTTTAGTGAAGTGCCCGAGATACCCATTCATCCTAATTCATATTCAAAAGATACGGAGGCCTATACTAAAGAAGGTTTTAAAACGATTTCGGATATTAAGAAAGGGGATATGGTTCTTTCGCTCAATCCTGTAACCTTCAACCTTGAATATGTTAAAGTCATTAATTTGATTTCTCATCATCAAGATAAAATGTTTGAGTTCGTTTCCCGTAATTTTAGTCTGTGCGTAACTCCAGACCATGATATGTTTTGCTTACGGAGGGAACGTAAACATACAAAAAAACGATATTGGGAATTTATATCTGCAAAAAATATTCTTTCAGAAACCCGATTCTATCGTTCTTCTCAATGGCAAGGTGAAGCGAGGGGAACTATAAATATTAATGGCAAGGACCTGAAGACAGAGGCTTTTTGTGCTTTTATGGGCTTCTGGTTAAGCGAAGGGTATATCGTTTCAACACCAGAAACACATGGATGGCGTATCGGTATCTCTCAGGATATACACGCACACGAAGAGACATATTGGAAGATATATGAAATAGCAGAGAGGTTAGATGTTAATGTAAACCGTAATAAGGAGGGAATAACATTTCACGATAAGAGATTGTATGACTATCTTAAACAATTTGGTAAGGCACATGAGAAATATGTACCTGACGAAATCAAAAATCTTTCTGCTGAGCAAATACGTATCTTTCTTGATGCTTTTATACTCGGTGATGGACATCAAAGAAAAGGCAAACCGTTTAAAAATGGTAATTTTAGAGACGAAATCATATATACGACTTCTTCAAAGAGGATGGCGGACGATATTGGTGAACTTTTAATAAAAGTTGGGCGGCGTCCTTCTTACTATCTTTCTAAAATAAAAGGCAAAACCATATCCTTTAGAAATGGTGATTATACCATAAATCATAATATATGGTTTATACGGGAATGCTATGCGCAAACTTCTATAATCGCCAAAACGGGCATAAAAATTCAGGAGATAGATTATTATGATTTAGTATTCTGTGTGGAATTAGAAAAATATCATACTTTATTTGTGCGGAGAGATGGTAAATGTACTTGGTGTGGCAATTGTCGCTGTTCGTATTCTCCGGTGATTGAAAAAGCAAAATAAAAAAATGAAATGGCAAGTAACTCTTGCTAAAGAAAGAACAATACCGCTTAACGCGGATAACATAAACGAAGTCGTAGAAATGGCAAACGAAGAAAAGACAAAAGAGGAAAAGATTGTCAATATAAGACTTATGAGGGGGCAATAATGAGCTCTGACCGTGAAGATTTACTTGAACTATTGAAGATACACGCGATAGAAATAAATAGAATGCTTAAAAAATATCGTGCTTCGGTTGATAATAGCGGTGCAGTCCCGCAACTTATAATATTGGAGAAATAAGAATGGTAAGCGGAAAGCATCTCTCGGAAGAGGAAAAAGAATATATCCGGGAACATTATCCTGAGAAGTTCAAATCGCAAATAGCAAAAGAACTCGGGGAATTATTTGAAGAAGATAATGGCGGCTCGAGAGAAGTTCGTGCAGTACGAAAGTTTATAGAACGCGAAGGGCTCGATATTGAGGAGTGAAAGGTTTATATACTCATATTTTAATTGTAAATTGCGCCCCGTGTGACCCGTCCAAATATAAACACTCAACGTAATATTTATATTCAAAGATACAACGATGTGTTTTTGGCTACCCTCCACGGGGCTTAACAATATTATAGCATCATTAAACAAAATGGGGGCGTATCGTGAACTCATGGCGGGCGCGCTCAACGTCATGGGGTGTGAGATTATAAAGAGGGTTTAAATCCATTATAATTGATTTATCAAAATATAAACGGAACATAATGACTCAAAAAATTATAAGTTACAAGATTTGCGGATTTTGTGATGAGGAATAATAAAAGAAGAAGAAATGGTAAATTCATCAGCAGAATAGGGAAAACAAGTTAACTCATCGGGCTCATATCCCGGAGACTGCTGGTTCAAATTCAGTCCTTGGTATCGATTTACGATAAAATCTTATATATGCCCTTTATATTAAATTTATACATGCCATATCCAAATGAACACGCATGCAGATTAAAATCGCCAGATGATTTTCAGCCAGATAGTTTCAGACGGGTAACGAGAGAACACGAAGGCAAACAATACTCAATCATTATGGGTCGTCTTAAAAACGAGACTACAATGACTGAGCAGACATATCGCTACGATAAAACAAAATGGACGG
>QEXZ01000040.1 GCA_003160755.1 Methanomicrobiales archaeon | reverse complement strand
ATTCAATACCAATGCTCTCGGCACTACACCTTTTTTCATCTTTCCGCTATCAGCATATAGGAATAAAAAGGGAGTATTTAAATCTTTCTAAATTTACCTATATAAAAAGGTTAATATATAGCTTGATTATTGCCACATTCTCAAAGCTATTTAATTTTCATCAAAGTAGAAATTATATTATAGTAGAAAATATTGTATATATTAAAGTGATGCCATCTGGGGGAAATAGAGAGAGAAAATCAAAATGAGCAATGTTGTAGATAATTCCCGAGGATATAGAGGGGTGTGGATTCATGGGTTGTAGGAACGCTAAACGGATGAGATTAATCAACAATAGAAGAGATCCTATAGAAAGGGATCCCTCTAATAAATTAAATGAACTTGCTAATATTGAAAGGACAGACATCGAGAAATATTTTCAAATAGGGTTGGCCGAAAATAATGCTTTAGAAGTGAAAATAAATGAAAAATTAACCATAGGTTTTTTTAAAGGAAAATGTACAAATATCGCAAAAAGTTTGATAGGAAAATTACTTATAAATGAGGAGACAGAAGGAATTGCTGGGGGGGTAATAGTTGAAACCGAAGCATATTTGGGAAAGAATGATCCTGCATGTCATTTTTCTAACGGCTTGACTAAAAGAAACAGACCTTTTTATAAAGGAGGAGGCACAATATATGTCTTTAAAATACATAGATATAATAATTTAAATGTCATAAGCGAATATAATTCACACCCTGAGTGTATATTAATTAGAGCTATCGAGCCAACCCATGGTTTGGTGTTAATGAAAAAAAGAAGGGGGATTGATAAATTAATGAATCTTACGACTGGCCCAGGTAAATTAACTGAAGCATTGGGTATAACAAAAGAAAAATCGAATGATAAAAAAATTAATAATAGCAAAGTTTCTTTTTATAATACAAACTTAACAAATATTGATATAATCGCCACAAATAGAATTGGGATTTCTAAAGCGGTGGATTGGCCTCTTAGATATCTCATTAAAGATAATCCTTTTGTTTCAATGAAAACAAAAAAGGAAAACATATTTGCCCCTTTTGATGAAGAGCGTTATTATGAAAAATTTGATATACTTAAACCTGCTTATCAACAAAAGTTGTGGAAAGAAGATGTAACATGAGAAATCCAAAATTTATTACATTAGAAGGAATCGACAAAACAGGGAAAACATTAATTTGGGATATCTTAAAAACCGATTTCCCTAAATATGCTTTTATCACAGACCCTCCGAAATGGGATCCTTGGGGTTCGATATTTACAAATGGTACTATATACAATGGCAAGTTACCCCCGATTTCTGAAAGTTTTATCCACCTTTCTGCTCGTTTACATAGCTATACGAAAAAAATTAAGATATCTTTAGAAAAAGATATTTCTGTGATATCTGATAGGTATGCGGATAGTTGGCTTGCTTATCAAGCCGTTTGGAATAGCATTTACTTTTCAGATGATACAGCCTCTCTTGATTTTTTCAAGAAGATACATGACACATGCATTGAGTATGGAACCCTAATAAATCCCGATATAACGATTCTCATAACCGCAGATATAGGGATAATTGAAAAAAGATTGGAAGTGGCAGAGAATACAACAAAATATGAGGATATTAAAAATCTAAAAAAAGTCCAGGATAACTATCTAAAACTTGCAAAAGAATATCACAAGCGATATCATATCATTGAAGATAAGGACCAAGGGATAATACTCGTTTATAAAGAAGTAAAAAAGATTCTAAAAAAGGAAGGTATTTTTTAATGACTATGGGTAAATTCACGAACAGAAACATTTATTTTGCAACTAGCAATTTAAATAAATATAAAGAAGCGGAAAAGATATTGGGAAACTATGGATTAAAATTATATAAGACAAAATTAATAGAAATTAAAGATGATTCTCTTAGAAAAATCGCTTTAACTTCCCTACAATTTCTTACAGAATCTTTTAATGAGCCAGTATTTGTAGATGATTCGGGATTTTTTATAAAAGCACTAAATGGTTTTCCAGGACCGATAGCTGGATATGTGCATAAAAAACTTGGGAATCAAAAGATTTTATCACTCCTAAAGGGCAAAGAGGATAGAAGCGCATATTTTAAATCAGTAATAGCATTTAAAATCTCTCCAAAGAGTCCAATAACTTTCGAAGGAAAAACTTATGGTAAAATAATTGATAAAGAGCGAGGAAGCAAAGGTTTTGATTACGATCCCATTTTTCAACCTATCGGTTCTGACAAGACATTCGGTGAGATGACGACTGAAGAAAAAAACGCATTTTCACATAGAGGAAAAGCGTTGAAAAAACTTAGGGTTTGGCTTGAAGAAGAATTTAAGTAAAGAATTAGTCAATCCTCACAAGAACATCGTAGGAAGATTTGATGTATCTGTTAGTTTGTTTATGCACGACATAATTTTATATCAAGTCCTGCCATGTAACAGCCAATTTTTAGACGGAAAAAGTCCCGAAGATGCAACAGAACCCAATTCAACACTTTCCTGAATGCTCTTCCTCGATGCGACACTTCATTTTTTTCCTCCCTGCCCCG
Organism: Methanomicrobiales archaeon; assembly: GCA_003160755.1. Lineage (GTDB taxonomy): Archaea > Halobacteriota > Syntropharchaeia > Alkanophagales > Methanospirareceae > QEXZ01. The sequence goes on along the minus strand of QEXZ01000040.1, from coordinate 8,824 downwards.
CTCTGCAAAGGTTTTCCCTTCGACTTCAAATATAGGGTCGTAGCCAAATCCCTCCGCTCCTCTTCTCTTCTCCGCTATTCTACCATCTGTGGCGCCGACAAAAAGACGTGGTGCGGTATTCACCGATTCGGAGAACGCAAAGACGGTTTTAAACGTGGCTTTTCGCTCTTCTCCTCTTTTATCGGTCATCAACTTCAGTATCCCCTCATTACCTATTGTATCGAAGACAAAAGCGGAGAAAGGTCCCGGAAAGCCCTTTAATGCATGGATAAGCAGCCCGGAATCTTCTAAAAAGAAGGGGGTTTTTATCGCTCTTTTCTCACGTATATAATTCGCACTTTCTCGCGCTACGGACTCTATTTCGTCAAGCTGTAACTCGGGATAGTCATAATCGAGGTGCACTATTGTTATGTCCTTCGCTTCCGCAGCAGCCAAATCGGTTATCTCTTTTACCTTGTTCTTGTTCGTGGTGATAAAGACAATTTCCATCGCTGTTACCTACCTCCCCTCTACTACATACATCATTCATCGGGATTTATCGCCGTGCCGTGATGCTTTCCCTGAACGGCATTCAAAATATCACGCGGGTTACTGCCATCAATGACGATGGTCTTTACCCTGCTTCGTTCTATTATTTTCGCTGCAACGGGGTCAATAACAATTCTCGACCCGGCTTTTAGTTCCTCTTTCGCGGTAAGCGCAACGAGTTCCTTTGCCGTGAGTTTGTCGTATTTCTTTGCTTCTGGATACCTGCGTGGGTCTGCATCGTAGACACCATCTACCGACGTCACATCTATGAACAGGTCTGCATTGATATACTCGGCGAGGATTGCCGCTACGGCATCGGTTGTATATCCCGGACTTACGCCACCCATCACGGATATTCTCGCTTCTTCTACTAATCCCGCTCCCGCTCCTGCGACTTCATTATAATCTGAGAACGGTTCGGGATGCGCATTGCGCAAAGCGGAAATGAGCAATTTCGCATTTACTCTTGTCAGGGCAATGCCGATGTAATCGCATATTGTTTCGTTCGCACCCAACTCACGTGCTATTTTTATGCGGTCACGCGCTATTTTACCGCCACCGGTAACGATGTAGAGGCCATACGATTTCGCAATCTCTTCTAAGACCTCTGCAATTTGTTTTATGCGCGTGGCATCCTCAAAGAAAATCCCGCTTAATGAAATGACTACTTTCATGTTTAACGTGCCTCACCCTGCAATTTAACTATTCTTTAAATGCCTTATTATTTTTATATAAAAAGTATTTGTTTAGCTAACCACAAGATTACACAGATTTCCACGAGATAAGATGTGAGCTGTCAGGTATTAGTAGTCCTGACACCTGACACCTCTTTAATCTTGTAAAATCTCGTGGTTTTTACATCGGCTATACAAATACAAATCAGGTTCCCGAAAAGTATCTTTTAGAATACATGCACCGCGGACGCTTTAAACGTGATGTACACTTCGCCTCCTGTTTTCAAATTCATCTCATCAAATGACTGCTTGGTTATTGCGACAATAAAAGGAATATCAATACCAATACCAATATCAACAGCGATTCTGAGGATAGTCCCTGCATCTACTATAGTCGTTATTTTTCCCTTAAACGAGTTTCTGGCGCTCGACACAATTTGTTTTGTTGATACCAATATATCCTCCGGTCTAATGGATACATGGACACTCCCTGGCTTAAGCGTGGCAGACACGATGTTTATGCCACCCACATCAATGCTGGCTATGTCGTTATCAACGCGGGACTCACCCTGAAACAGGTTACCAACGCCAAGGAACTCAGCAGCGAATTCTGATTCGGGTTTCCTGAACACCTCGTTCGGCGTACCTACCTGCACAATTTCGCCTTTGTCCATTACCGCCATCCGGCTGCCGAGCAAGAAAGCCTCCTCAAAACTGTGTGTTACGTGAATAATAGCAGTATTCATGATTGAATGAACATTCTTCAATTCTTGACGCAGTCGTTCCGCTGTTTGTGTATCCAGCGCACTTAACGGCTCATCAAGCAACAGGACTTTCGGCTCCATAATCAGTGCGCGGGCTATCGCAATTCGCTGCTGTTCGCCACCGCTCAGCGTGCCGGGGTACCGATGCAAGAGATGGAAAACAGCCATCAAGTTTGCCAGTTCGTCCACCCTGCGTTTGATTTCCCTTTTCGACACTTTTCGCGACTTCAGCCCAAAACCTATGTTATCCTCTACCGTCAAAAACGGGAACAGGGTGTAATCCTGATAAACCATGCCTATGTTTCGCTCCCTTGGTGGAATATCCGTAATGTCCTGCTCGTCAAGGAATATTCTACCACTATCCGCGCGGTAAATGCCTGCTATCGTCTCAAGTAAGATGGTTTTTCCGGCACCCGTGGGACCCAGCACCATAAAATACTCGCCATCGTTTATTTCAAGGCTCACGTCTCGTAAGAAGAACTCGCCCAAATCCTTCGATAGATTTTCTATTCTTATCATTTTTCGTTTTAGAACACACGCGTAAAACCGCCATATCTTTCAAAAACGAACAGAGATATAAGCGATATGATAATCAGGATAGTCGCTGCAGCAATGGCTAAATTTAGCTCGCCACAGGACATGTTCAGGTATAGCGAGATGGGCAACGTCTCTGTTTTCATTCTCGTTGCTCCTGCGACCATCAGTGCGGCACCAAACTCGCCTATTCCTTTCGACCATGTTATAATGGAGCCCGCTAAGAGTCCATTCTTCGACATTGGCAGTGTTACACGCCAGAACGCCTGCGCCTCCGTGCAGCCAAGTGTTTCCGCTACGTGCTCGTATCTTGGATTTATACTCTGAAACGTTCCACGTAGTATCCTGAACATGAACGGCACGTTCACAAAGAACTGCGCAATTATTATCCCCAGCGGCGTGAACACAAATGTAAGCCCCGCATCGGCAAGACTTTTGCCAAATGATGTCGTGCCGAATAGAATTAACAAGCCCACTCCTGCGACCAGCGGTGGTAACGCCAGCGGTGCATCCAGAATCGTATTGACCACACTCTTGCCAAAGAAGTCGTATCGCGCAAGTGCGTATGCCGCGGGTATTGAAATGCCAATGCACATAACGGTGGACACGACAGCTGTGGTCAAACTCAATTTTATCGCAAATTGTATCTCCTCCGAGAGGATACTTGATATTAGCGCGGGCAGCGTGGTGTGCGTAACAACACATGTAATCAGGACTAAAATAAAAGACGCAAGCAGTAAACTAAACAGCACGGTAATAATCTTGGTTTTTGACTGTTTCAATTTCTTTAGCATCGTATTTATCCCCTGCTGTTCCTATTCAGGTCTATGCCTGCCTGATTCGCCCTTAACCATGTCTAAGTGAGGATTACTGAGCCATCCACTCTTTGCATTATCTCTATGGTCAAACCGCGGCACGAACGGTTTTATATCGAGAAGAGGTGCTCCGTCTATGATGTCCACCTCGCTGATTTCCAGTTTGTTTCCTCTCACGCTCTCCAACCTCACGACCGACAACCCGATGGGATTGGGTCGTTTGAAATGTCTAATTGAGAAGATTCCGTGCTGTTCGTCTTCTAAAAAGGGCTCCGAGACCAATGAATAACCATCGGCGAGATGAAAATGGTAAATGAGGATGATGTGCGAGAAGCCCTCGATGTCCCTGAGTCCGGCGGCATATTCGGGAAATATCTCTACCTCGCCCTTAGCGTCTTTTGCGAACACGCCTTGAATCGGGGCTTCTGCTTTATCCCGGAAACCCGTGTGTATGACTCCAATTGGTCTGTATGTTAGCTCATCCATATTTTTTCCCATCTCTCTTACTTTTCACGCTACTTCCTACTTTATTGTTATGTTTTTTCACTGAGATATTCTATCCTTTTCTACTCTATTCATATTTCGGATTGGGGTATGTCGTAAAACCATGTTTCTCAAATACCTCTCTTCCTTTGTCTGAGGCGACAAAATCAACGAACTTCATTGCCATGTCTTTGTTTTCCGAGAACGTTAGCGTGCCTATTGGAATCACTTTTATGATATTCTGCTCCTTTGGTATCTCTATAATATCCGTTTCTTTCTCAGTCCTAACTAACGATGCTTTCCATATTATTGACGCATCTGCCGTGCCCATGCACATAGAGACCACCAGCTCATTTACCGTAGCGGTGCGAGCAATGACATTCGCATCCACGGCATCAAAAATCCCGTTCTTCTCCAGTATTTTGTTCGCAATCTTACCACACGCAGCTGCTTTTGCGTCTCCTAAAACGACTTTCACGCCTGGCTTTGCGAGGTCATTCAAAGACGTTATAGTCGCGGGATTTCCCTCGGGAACCGCTATTACAGGTATATGATACGCTACAAGCTGCTCGTAATCAACAAACCCTTTTTCTTTCGCTTTTTCTATATACATCGTTGCCCCGGGCATATAGACATCTCCCTGTTGCGTTAGTTCCATCTGGCTCAAGAGCGTGTTAGAACCTGCATAGTTGTAGTTCACGGTAACGCCATATTTCTGCTCAAACAGCGTTCCAATCTCATCCATTGGTTTGAGCATTCCCGCGCCTGAATAGACCATGAGGGTTTTGCTTTCTCCGCTGGGCATCGGCGCCTGTGGCGTTTCGGAAGCGAAGTAAAAAACCGCAGCCGTCACGCACGCAATCGCTGCAATCGCTATTAGCGTTCCCAAAACAAAAATATTCCTTTTTTCCATTTTTATTTCCACTCCGATATGCAGAGATATACCATTCGCTATAAAAGGTTTTCGGTTTTCTAGTTTTTCGAAAGACACTTAAAGAGTGGGGCGAATATGTAAACCGGAGGTATAACAAGTATAATGCCACTAAGCGCAAGAAATAGGATTGAAGGTGTTGTAAAAGCAGTAGAGAAAGGCGAAGTCGCTTCTACGGTAAAAATCGAAGTCGCCAAACCCACGACCATAACTGCGATGATAACAAAGGAGGCGGTGGAAGAACTCGGTCTGAAAGAGGGCGATAAAGTAGAAGCGGTGATAAAAGCGACTGAGGTACTGGTGTCAAAGGACTAAAAAGCGTGGAAATTGTAACAGGGAGGGTGGGGGAGTTTTTCACATCCTCTCTTTATTATTTTTTATGGTATATAAAGTATAACTGCTACCTATTTAGGACGCAGATTTACGCGGATTTACGCAGAAAAACTATTTCCTCAAATTATCAAATGCCTTACGTTTAACTTCCAGTTTAGTGCCAAAATTAAGTTCTATCATCGTTGCATTCTCATAATCTCCTCCGTCAATTCCTTATATTTAAAATCCTGATTATCTGCGTTCATCTGCGTCCGATTATCAAAAATTATTCTTTCTTGTACATCTTATACCAACACACATTGTGGGGGCATCTGAGGTGAAGAGAAAATATGAATCAGGGCATAAGCAGTGGATAGAGTTTAAGGGGAAAGCGATAATAGGAGAAGGGCGAGCGCAGTTGCTCGCGGAAATTCGTAATTCTTCTTCTATATTAAAAGCGGCGGAAAAGCTTTCTATACCTTATCGAACGGCGTGGGAATACCTAAAGATAATTGAGGATGCAATAGGCAGTCCTGTTGTGAAGACACACCGGGGAGGTCCAAAGGGGGGCGGCGGTACAACATTAACGGCAGAGGGCGAGGAGATTTTAAGGGAATATGAACGGTATAAACGGCATTTGAATAGCGTAGCGCAAAATGAAATAGATTGGGAGGCGGTTTTTACGAAAATAAGTGCGAGGAATCGGATTAAAGGGGTTGTAAAAGGGGTAGAAAAGGGTGAAATTGCGTCTACCGTACGAATAGAAGTTGCTGTACCCGCAGTTATAACGGCGATGATAACGCAAGAAGCGGTAGAAGAACTCGGTTTGAAAGAAGGCGATGCCGTTGAGGCAGTGATAAAAGCGACAGAGATACTGGTGTCGAAGGAATAAAGAAAAATAATAAAAAACAACCTTTTTAAGTAAGCAATAGAAATATTGTAAATGGGCATAGCGGCCATAGCGGCGGGGAAACTCCCGGACTCATTCCGAACCCGGCAGATAAGCCCGCCAGCGTTCCTTACTGTACTGAGTTGCGCGAGCGCTTGGGAACTAAGGATCGCTGCTATGTTCATAATTTTAACTTGACAATACCCGATTAACCGCAGAGTTCACAGAGAACGCAGAGGACAGCAGGCAGTAACAAACTGCAATTTAAACCACGAGAGTTCACAAGATTAACACAAGAAAGAGAGGTTAATGTGGGATAAAATCACAGGTGGAAGCCTGGAACCTGATTGCCATTATTGTTTTCTCGTGGAAATCTGTGTAATCTTGTGGTTAATAATTTTCGGAATGGCTATATTTTCTTCCTGATAAAAATCTTCCGTGCATAAAGGGTCTTCCGCGAGATAATCGCCACTATGCAGGTACGCCCTCACGCGACATCCGCCGCAGATGTCCTTATATTCGCATGCGGCACACTTGCCTTTTACCTCACGATTTCGCAGGTCAACAAAGACCTTCGAGTCGAGTATTTCGCGAAGACCCATCTCCCGGACATTTCCCGCTTTTATGTCTAACAGCGGACATGGCACGACATCGCCGTTCGGTTTGATAGAAAGCATACCGATAGCTGCTCGACAGCCGGGAATCTCGGTATAAAAGAAATCGGGAACGAAAGAACCTTCTTCTTCTTTTCGCTTCAGTATCACCCAGTACTGACATGCCTGTGTCGTGCATATTTCGAGTCCCTTTCTCCTGTTCTGCTCTTCATATAGCTGCATCAGGTTCTGCGCGTACTGGGCGCTGCCGAGTTCACTATTGGGTATCATTTCCTTTCCCCGGCCCATAGAGACGTAATGAAAAAACCTGCACTGTCTCGCATCCAGAAGTTCAGCTATGTCAATAATTTTTCCCGTCTCTTTCTCGTTCTGCGTCATTATACAGGGGTCAATCACCAAGCCCAATCCCGCATTTCTAACCGCTCTCGCACTTTTTGTTGCCTTCTCAAAGACGCCTTCTCCTCTTATTGCGTCATGTGTCTTTTGAGTGCCGTCAATAGGTATTATAACATCTTCGACACCCGCGGTTTTCAAACGAGCAGCGACTTCTTCGTTGAGCAATGTTCCATTTGATGCGAGCACGACGTGCAAATCTCGCGCTCTACAATAACAAATGAGGTCAAATATGTCTTTTCTCAGCAATGCTTCTCCACCGCCAAATGTTACGCTCGCTTTGTCGCCAAATACGTTTGCTATTTCGTCTATAAGTGCAAAGGATTCCTCTGTGCTGAGTTCGTCCGCTAACTGCGTGCCTGCTTCGTAGTAGCAGTGTTTGCATCGCAGATTACACTCGCGCGTGATGTTCCAGTTGATGTTGTATTTGGGCATTTGATTTCCCCTCGTTGTAGATAATGTATAACCACCTTCAATTTAAGACACAGATTTACACTGATTTACGCGGATTTATTTTATCATCTGTGTTAATCTGTGTCTATAATTTGTTTTGCCAGGCGATTTTCATAATCTTCGAGATTTGGCAAATAATCGGCGAAGTCTGACTCAGCGGTTTCTAATGCCTCACTAAAGAGGATCCACAATTGCCAGCGAGTACTATCGCTTTTCATTTTCAGAAAATCCACGAAATCACTCACTTCTCCGATGAGAGATTCTGGCAATTCATGGATTTTGTTAACGGTTGCTTCATAAACGGTCATTTTTTCCCCTCCGTTGTGGTATCTATATATCTACCCTAAATAATAAAAAACTTCTTCTCTTTTCTTTTTGTGCTTACACATTTTCCATTTCTACATCGGGATAAAAAAAACTATAAAATTCTTCCAGTATTTCTCTTCTAAATTCTGAAGCGGAAAAGTAGTAAGAATGAGAATTATCCCAAATCATCAGTACCATAATATTTCTATCGCTCCTCTCCTTCACCCTTCCCCTTTCCATCCCCCAACCAGCACACAGGGTCTTCAGCCAGATAATCACCCGATGTAGCATACGCCCTCGACCTGCACCCACCGCATATTTGCTTGTATTTACAAGCGGCACAATGCCCTTTCACTTTTCTCTCCCTCAACGCCTTAAACATCTCTGAATCCCGGACAATGTCCAAAAAGCTGTTCTCCCTTATATTTCCCGCTTTTGCTGGCAGATATGCACATGGAGTTACGTCACCATTAGGAAAGATGTGAAAGCGCGTAATACCCGCCGTGCAGCCGGTGAATTCAACCCCATCCCCACGATCAACAAGTTCATTGTCCATCAGATAAGCCCAATACTGCGGATTGCATATCGGTTTGAGCCAAACATTCACGTTCTTTTGCTTTATCGTCACATCTTCAAAGAACTTCATGTTCTCTGCCGTGGATAAACAAGCCCCGGAAATCGCCTTGCCACGACCCACGGCAATCAAATAAATAAGGTAGATTCGCCACAGGCCCAAATCGTCTGCAAGCTTGATTATTTTTGGTAGCTCACTGTAATTGTCTTTCGTAACCATCGTGAAAAGTTGAGTTGCAAGCCCTACATCTCCACATGCTTTCATACCGCGCAGCACGTCTTCAAACGCGCCATTAACTCCCCGAAGCACATCATGCGCGTTTCCTATCCCATCAATGCTCATAGCGGCACGCTCCAGTCCCGCTTTCTTTAACTTCTCCGCAACTTCCTTCGTTATCAGTGTCCCGTTCGTCGCCATCACCACCTGCATGTCAAAAGACGAAGCGTATTCAATGAGGTCATAGATATCCTCACGCAGCAACGGCTCGCCACCCGTAAATGCGAACTTGACAGGTCCTAGTTTAGCTGCTTCTTCGATAATTCCAAATCCCTCTT
>QEXZ01000004.1 GCA_003160755.1 Methanomicrobiales archaeon | reverse complement strand
TGGCGAAAGTGACAGTACATCTCGTTATGAGCGGGGCGACAGACGGTTCATTCTTGGCGCTGGACAGAAATAACAAGGCGGCTGAACTGCACTACTTCAACGACCCGGAATATGCAACTGCGAAAGTATCGTATATGTCAACCGATGCAGGCACAGACGGCAAGCCGAAAAGTATCACCGTACCGAACATGGGCATACACTTCCAGAAGATATACGAGGAAGACACGCACGACACGGTATTGCAGTTCTGGTATAACAACAAGACAGTCGTAACGAAGGCATACGGGGTGAACATTCTGTCAGGCATATAAACCTGAAACAGAAAAAAGGGGGACTGATCCAGTACCTCTTTTCTTATTTTTTTAAAAAAGAGAAAAAAACATATAAGGAGGGAAAAGAATAAAAAATGACAGGATATACGGCAATCACGAAGAAAAGACTTCGTGGTGAATCAGGCAGTTTAAGTTATAAGTTAGCAACGGAATACGGACTATTAGAAACTCTGTTGGATGGTGTAGATAGGGCAGCTACGACATACACATTCACAAAGGCGACAATAACGCTTACAGCAACCACCGCTTTAAATCTTGATGGTAAGTATTGCCAATTCGCCGGTGCTTCTGGTGCGACAGGCAGGATAACACCCGCAGCGGCATCAACCACAATGATAGGTGGTGGAACCGCAGCAGATAGTTTAATTTTACAGGGTAGTTCCGCCAATGCAACGGAAAAGATAACTATTCTCGGCGGTACTTCCGTAACGGTTTTAGGGACAGCCGTTGTCTTAGATGGAAGCGTAACGGTAGATGGAGATCATACATTTGGTACAGGAACAGGGGCAGTAAGCTTAAACGGTAGTGTGGCATTAGCATCCGGGAAAACATATACGTCAGGAACCGGAACCGCAATAGGCGGCACGCACATAATTTACGGTGATGGTGCGGGCGCAAAGTCGCTTGAAGTGATACCGGGTACTAAAGTTGACCTGACAGAAACGAATATCAATCTGACAGGGTTAATCAAACTGGACGGCACGGTAACTTTAGATGATGACGGGCAAATCACAGATGTCTCCAATGTAACGACTATAACGCAGGGAACGATAAAATTAGTGGGCTCGACAGCAGTCACGGCAACGACAGGAACATTAAATGTACAGCCTGCGAGTGCCGGTAATGCGATAATAAACCTGAAGGCAGATACACTTGCACATTTAACAATAACGCAAACCAACGGAGCGGGAGTAACTTTCTTATCGACATCAGACGGCACAGCAGGATTCTTATTCGATGGCGGAATAATAACGCTCGATAAGGGTGCAACTTTAGACAATACCGCTGCCGCAGACGCTTTAACGATAGAGGAAGCTACACTTACGATGGATGCAGGTACGTTATTCAGCGTTGAATCCGGGGATATACGGCTCGGATACGATGACGGTGCGTACATGAAAATAGCGGTGACTGATGAGACGGGCGTAACCGCAGTAACATTCGCAGGGTCAGGCGCGACATACACGTTAACGGCCGCAACAATGACATTTACAGGTGCGACAAAGATAAATCTTGATGGACCAACAGATGTCACAGGTATTCTAACAATAGATACAGCAAGCAGTCCCGCAGACGGCATATTGATCAATGCGGCAACGCCAACGGATGGTTTGGAGATAGCTTCTGCTTGTGGCACTCATGCAATTAACATATCCGCAGCACAGTCAGGGGCAGGAATAACAATTGGGAGCACTTGTGGAACTTACGGACTGAACTTAGCGGGTGCATGCACGACAGCGGGAATCAACATAGCAGCACAAACTACTACTGGCATTATGATTGCAGGAGCCGCAGCATACAACCCAATAGTCATAGGCACAAAGTCAAGCACTGAACAAGTAGGACTTACGATGACCGGGGTTCTCGATAATACGAGCGGGGTAATGATATTTACTGATGATGGAGATGCCCAGTTGGGGAGTTCTTGGATCACATCACCAATCTGGACAAGATACATGGTATTCCATGATCAGACAAGTGTTACGCCAACAGGGGCATATCTACAACTGAAAGCTAAGGAAATAGGCGGCGATAGCATAATAACCTTTACAACCTGTGATGTTAGTGCAACAAAAGTATATCTCGAACTGGACTCAGCAATGACATTAGCAAGTGGAAGTTGCAGCATCATAAATGCTGGTGTTACAATGAATGGGGCTGTTACAGATACCGCAGAAGCGTTTTCAGGGATTGATGTAAACATCAATGATGGAACAGATGCTTTAAGCACCGCAAAAAAGAGTGCAGGCATTCGTATCAGAAAAACATCCGGATCAACAGCAGGTTGGCCAATCGGCTTGATGATAGATAATGTCGGAGCAACCAAAGGAATACACCTTGGAAATTCAGGAGGAGACCCTTCAGTAAGTGGTATATTAATGGGAATCGGAACAACAGGAACGCCAGCAACGACAGCCGCAACAGATGCCAATTTCATAGAACTAAGATGTGAAACAACCGCTACAAGTGGTGATGATCGCCTTCTATACATGCGATACTATATGAACGGCGTTAACGCCACAGGCGGAGAATGTCTCAAAGCGGGCACTGTGTTAGAAAAGGCAATAGGTACAGCACGAGGGGGGCAAGCATCAATAGAAGTATCTTCAACCGGATATGTATCAGGATTTGCAGCGGGTTGGGATGCACTATTAGAAGTTGCAGACTCCGCAGTGCCTTCTGGAACATACTGCGGGGGTCAGAGCCAAATATGGATGACTGGTTCTTCATCTGATTTGAGTGCCACAACATATTCCTTACACCGCTTCAGTGTAGCAGGTGGCGATGCGACTGCGGAATCAGGGGTTAAAAACGCCTTTAGTTTTGCTGTCCCTAATTGCGCGGGTTCGGGCGCGGGCAACATGATAAGTCTCGGTACATCTATGGGGACTGTAACAGGGACAATCAGAATACTCATAAATGGTGCTGTGCGTTATATTCCCTTCTATTCGGCTGAGGGGCACTCGTAGACAAAACCAAAAAATAACCGGGGCTTTTTACTCGGTTCGTTTTTCTTTTTTATATTAACAGTATAAAACAGTATTCATGGTAAAAACGAAAAAGAAAGTAAAGGGGAAAAGAGAAGTGGAAAACATGAAAGCGGACTTGACAATAAGCGACAGATTCACGGTGCTGAGTATATTACCGGCAGAAGGCAACTTCGCAACGCTAAAAGTAGTGCGTAAGCTACGCGAGCAGTTAAGCCTGACCGAAGCGGAGATAAAGGAATACGGTGTCGTGCAAATCCAGGACGCGCATGTGGCAGCAATCCAAAACGTAAAAACCGATACGGAAGCGTTAGCTGTTGCAGTTAAAATGTTTGGAGCAAAAGATGCGCAAAGATTATCACTCGGTATCAGAAATGGCACGCTTGGAAGCGGACAGATAACATGGACCAACGGAGAAAAGACAACGGAGATGGAGTTCGGCGATTTCGGCACTGAAATGATAAAGAACGCATTGGTGAAACTGGATAAGGAAAACAAACTGGAAGATAAGCATTTTGCGATATATGAGATATTCGTGGAGGGGAAGCAATGACAATAACAGTATTTGATAACCGATTTCGACAACCGAACAATCAACCAATAGCAATCTTAACTTGGGCTTTCACAACAGACGGCTCTGGTGATATAAGTGAAGAATCAGTAACGATTTTAGGGCGAATCAATCGAATAGTTACCAATCCAGATAATACTGATACGCCCACGGCAAATTGGGATTTGACGATTGAAGATGAGGATGGTGTGGACATTTTATGTGGGAATGGTGCAGACAGAGATGCAGGCGATACTGGCGCATCAGAACAAGCATTCCCCTGTCCTGCTGACATCGCAGTTGCATCCAAGCTCACATTCACAGTCGCAAATGGTGGCGATACGAAGAAGGGTGTGGTGAAACTGTACATTACGTGAAGAAAAATGAAAGGTTATCCAGAATATTTCGCTACGAAGAAAGATTACGAGAACATCCTACGTGATTTTCCGGAATGGCGAAAGCGCGTTAAGAAAGAATTAAAAATACTCAAGGCCATTAAAGATAACAAGGTCACACGGGCAGTTGCACCTATTAATCCCGAAGATCCTGAAAGCGATTGGATCACTGAAGAAATACAAAATCCATTCCCAAAATACAAACAAAAAGGATTCAAAACGAAGAAGAAGCTCGATGATATTATCGCAGAAGTAGAAGCAAAGGAGAAAAAGGTTAAATGAGCAACAAAAAAATCACTTTCGATTCTTGTAATTTCTGCACTTCGCTTGCTGCATTGAGCAATCATTTCGCACTCGATAAACGTCAACGAATTGCAGAAGCGCATTTAACCGATCATGACAAAATCGTAATCAAAGGCAGTAATATCTTCGTGCTCCAGATAGGCTCAAAGTGGTTTTACTTAGATACTGATGTTGATGTCACACTACCAACTGATTTGGATTCTTATCAAGCAGACTTGGTAGTTGATAGTTGCGATGCAACATGGACAGCAAAAGCGAATGTAACCGCTACCGAAGAGGGCACGATAAAGAAAGAAGGCACGGCTTCTGCAAAGCTCGTTATCGCAGCAGGATTTACGACTGGTTTGGTGGCAACGCACGATTTCTCTGCGATTGACATTTCAGGTCATAACTCAATAAGCTTCTGGATACGCTCTACTGCAAATCTCAATAAAGGCGTTCTGCAACTCGTTTATGACGAAGATGCAGCATGTGCGAGCCCATCGCAGAGCACGGACATCCCTGCATTGAAAGCAGACACATGGACAAAAGTCAGTTTATCTCTTAGTGCCGCAGCAGCGGATAGAAATGCAGTTGTTTCAGTTGGTATAAATGCAGTTTCTGATCCTGGTGCCATCACTATTTACGTTGATGATATTCGTACAGAGATGCAAGAAGCAGGCAAAGCTTATTATGTTTATGCCTGCGACAATAATGGCGTCCTCACATTCAAGATTTCGCTTAATTCCACTTATCCTTCTGGTTATACTGCAAGTACATCGCGTAAAATCGGCGGTTTTCATACCCTCTGTTTGGATGTCGGCGCTATTTCAGGTCATGATCTAACAGGCTACGAAACTTATGATGTCCTTCCTGCATCTATCTGGGATTTGAAACATCGCCCAGTATGCGAGCCATCAGGCCTGGTCTATGATGAAGCAATCAACAAATGGACTGATATTTACTTGGCTTCGGGTACAGCCGCAACCTGCGCGAGCGTTTATGGCGCTGCCATTACAGATAACAGAAGCTGGATGGATTCTGTCGACGATGGGCATGCAGTCAAGAAACGATTGCTCCATGATGAGGAGTTTCAATCCGTTATGGCAGGTTCAAACGAGCAGACAAATATATTCGCTTCTGCTGATCCCGTTACAACTGGCGGGCACATGGATACGGCAGCGAGGCGAATGGTTTCCAATATCGGTTGCGAGGATGGCGCGGGCGTAATGCATCAGTGGCTATTAGACCAATCATATAGATATGACGGCGGGAGCCATACTCATACACAAATTATCACTCATAAAGCAGGCGCGACAGGTTCTGCATTGCATAAAGATCAAGCAGAAAGTAAACCCAACGCTGTCCTTGGTTCAGGCGCTGATGAAACTATTACTGGAAATGCAACAGATCCAGCCCCAAGCTGGGCATGGTATGATCTACCAGGGGCAAAAGGTTCGCTTTATAAACAAGGATCTTACGGAGATGTTAAGCTTCGGGCGGGTTTGAATTGGACTGACGGGGCGGATTGCGGGTCTCGGGGGCGGATTGCGGATGACTCTCGCTGGCGTACGCATACGTACGTCGGTGGCCGCTTCCTTGCGGAGCCACTTTAGGGGAGAGCGAAAGAAAAAAATGACACTAATGCACATAAACGCATTAGAGGCTATGGGTTTTAAGGAACGGTCTCAGTCATCACTTCTGGCAGGTTTGAATTGGAAAAGTAAGATAAGCAGAAGCTGCAATATAAACCATTAACCTTTATATACTATACTGATTTATAGTATAGTATGAAAAGAAAATATAAGGATATTACAGGGCAGAGATTCGGGCATCTTACGGCGATTGCTTATGCAGGTTCAACAAAAGAAGGGAGAGCAAAGTGGTTATGCGAATGCAATTGTGGGAATAGAATTACAGTTCTTCTTACAAGCCTGACTGGTGGAAATACAACTTCATGTGGGTGTGCCTTAAAGGGCAAAATCACAACTCATGGAAAAAGCAACACAAAGTTTTATCGCGTTTGGCTCAGCATGAAAACGAGATGCAATAATCCCCATTCTAATAGATTCAAATATTACGGAGGGAAAGGCATAACTTACGATTCTAACTGGGAAGATTTTGAGAACTTTTATGCTGATATGCACGAAGGATATAGTGAGGGTCTCTCTCTTGATAGAATCGATAGGGAAAAAGGATATTCAAAAGATAATTGTCGTTGGGTGGGTATAACAACTCAGAACAATAACAAGTCTGACAATTTACTAATTCTTTACCAAGGTAAATTACATTCACCAAAAGAGATAGCGGAATTAACAGGCTTATCTCGAAGTGTCATTTATAATCGCATACATGCCGGTTGGTCAGGTGAGAAAATCATTTCTACCCCTCTCATGTCAAAATTTGCGAATAAAAATAAATAGAAGAGCAAAATTAAAGAAGGAAATTATGTGATCATTCAATTTGAGCTAGACGGCAAGAAGCATGTTTTGTTCACAACCGCCACACGGTTAATGAAGAAGCTTGAACGCCATAAAGCTAAGATACCTTTTCACACAATTATTATTCAGGAGTTCACTTATTTTACAATGTCCTAAATGAATCTGTAAATGTCCCTTTTATATGATGCGTGGGACAAGCAATTAATAATGTCTTTTTGTCATACCAACAGCTTGAAGAAATGCACGAAAAGGTAATACAAGATAATACGAACATAACTTGGATGCGGGAAGAATTAGAGAAGGGGGCAAAAAATTTAAAATCTTATAAAGATAAAAATCCTAACACAAAATAAGATGACTATAAGTATCACTATGATAAGTCAGATTTCACCGTTTACAGTATCTGATAGTGGCGATTTTACAGAAACGGATTACGACCAATATGTTATATGGGCAAAAGAAGAGTTAGATAGGGACGACCCTGGACTACCGACAAGCAAATACGACGAAGCCCATGCCAACCTTATCTGTGATATATTCGTATCCTCAAAAGGCGGCCGCAATTTTAAAAGCGAGAAGATAGGGGATTACGGCTATACTAAGGATGGTGGTGGCAAATCAAGTTATCGGTTACGATATGAAGAGATATTAAGACAGTGGGCAACAGAACAACCGACCGCAGGGCAGGAACATGAGGATGTGGACAATATGCCAAATCAATTTAAGTTGGATCAGCAACCCGTTCAAAAATTTGAGGAGCAGGACTAAAATGGACAATTTGCTTATTCATAGATGTAAAATACAAACTCGGACGTCAGTGAATAACGACTTCGAGGAGCCAATATATAGTTATACTGATGCATACACAGGCGTTCTATGTCGTTTCTCATCACCAAAAGGCAATATGAGAAGGTTAGATAGTGGCGAGTTCGTTGAAGATATGCCTAAGATTTTTCTCAAGTCCGATCAGATAGTTTCAGAGATAAACAGGATAGTTGGTGTAACGGGATTTTCAGGAAATTACGAGATACTGAAGGTAAACGAAAAATACAACGGAACCGAAAAACATCATCTTGAACTCGATTTGAGGAAAGTGGTATAATATGGAATTAGACAAAGAACTGCGGATCAAGATAATTGAAACGGCACGAGATGTAAGACATATCTGCGAACGACTCAAGGAAGGAAAAGATACTTTTAAAGAGCATAAACGATTATTTGAAAAGCAAGACAAACGCATACGTGACTTAGAAAGTAATCAGCAACTTCTAACCGGGAAGATGACTTTAATCGTAATGGGTATAGGTGCGTTGATGCTGTTCATAGCGAATTTCATAAGGGAGCTGGTATTCAAATGACAATGAGCATAGAAGAGTTACAAACAAAACTGCGGAATCTGTCACTGAGTATGGTTCCTGCACTCCAAAAAGGAATGACCGATGCGGTACAGAATATCGAGGGAAAAGCCAAAGAAAACTGCACTCCGGGAAGCTCACCATATTACAAAGCACCACTTATAACAGGTACGCTGAGAAGAAGCATCGCCTCAAAAACAGATACAAAAGGAAATGAAGTTATAGGAATCGTTCATGCAGGGGGCGAAGAAGCAAACTATGCCGAAGAAGTACATGAAGGGACAAGCAGAATGCCGCCACGCCCATATATTTTGGATGCAATAACCGAGAAGGAAAACGAAACAATAGACTTTTTAAGCGATGCCGTAAAAGATGGAATAAGAAAACATACGAGAGCGATATAAAATGACAAGAATAGTATTAAAAGAGGTCCGGGATACTTTATTGGCAGATTCCGAATTAACGACATTACTTGGTGGGAATTACGTTTTTATGGCAGAAATAGCACAGGCAAAACAATTTCCAAGTGTGACTCTGCGACTTACAAGCGAAGGCAGCAAGAAAAGAACGAGTTATGGTACATTCAAGAAGAGAGACAATACCCCGTTAATTCAAATAGACGTATGGAGCAAAAAGAGCCGATTAGAAACATATAATATCGCCGATGCGATTGATGAACTATTAGTCTCAGATTCCGTATCGGATACGCGGAGTTGGATAAAAACATCAGACGCAGATATGTTTGAACCAGATACGCGGATATATCATAAACCATTACGGTACAGTTTCGCATACACACTAACCGATGAAGCATATTTCAAGTTAGGATATGATATGTTAGGGATTCACGCATTAGGTTAATTATTATATAATATAACAAAATCTAATAGGAGGAAAAAGAGAAAAAATGGCACTGAAACACGCAGCAAGTACGAAAGTGAAGGGGGAAATCCTCACCGCAGCGGAATGGAATGCCGCGCATGAAGTAGCAGGATTCGAATCGACAGGCATAATAACATTAAGCGGGGGCGGATTAGTGTACATAGAACTGCGTCCTGATGTGGATTGGGCTACGGTTCAAGCACAAGGCAAACCTACATTTGTCAACCGGGGCGTTTTTGGTGGATACAGTTTACCTATTTACAATAACGATAACGAAGAATTGTATTTAGGTATTTGTGTACCAGGTAGATATGATGAGGTAAGTGATATAATAGCGCATGCGGATTGTTGGTTAGCGGGGGCAGAAGATACAAAGAACTTCAAACTACAATTGTCGTGGGACCATTATACAGAAGGCGATGTTGTACCGGCAACATCAAATGATATAGCTGTAGAAACGGCAACAGGTGCAAGTGCAGCGCAGTACAAATCTTTCCGCGTACCGTTTACTATTGATTATGATATAGACACGCCAGATAATATTGCCGCTGAAGACCGACTGGGGCTGCGGTTACGGCGAATAGCCGCAAGTGAAAACGAATGCGTTAGCGAGATAGTAATAGCACATGTAGGCGTTTCATTCAGACGCGATAAGCTGGGTGTGGCCACGCCTTAGTGTTGCCGTGTATATGTAGTTGAAGGTTCGTAAGCTCCCATATATGCGATTTGAGCGAATGTTATTAGATTGTTGATAGTTTACTATGGGGCAATTTACCCAAAGCCGTCATCAAACTTTCCGTCTCTTTCCATCTTAGCTACGCATTTAGAAAAAACTCCGCTGGCATAAGTTAAGATATGAAGCATCTTATTCTTTCCTGCTTCACGTTCAAGTATTGCATATACTTCATCTGATACGGTTATTTGTAATTTTTTGCTCATTTTCCAATAAACCTTCTTTTTTAGTTGTTATCAATGGCACATTTTCCATTATCTCTAATTTAAGAATGGCATAACCTTCATCTTGTGGAAATAACCTAACATTCGCCCCAACTATGCCCCTAATACTTTCGCCTTTATATCGTACATCTATATAACCCGGGTGATCGCGCACAACTGTAAAATCATAGAACCCCTGCACCTTTAATTTTTGTTCTTTCTTTTCTATGCCCTCTGTTGTTATGCCCCTTCTTGACGGTACTTCTTCAGGCAAAGCAGTTTTTATCTCTACACGCACCACTTCAGAATAAAGTTGCCCCATCCGTGGAGCCTCTAATAAACTTATTTCTTTTAGGTATAGTCCGGTCTTTACTGTAAATTGATTTAGTATTTCTAATATCTTGGCTTCGCTTCCCTCTTTTATTTTCTTCAGTTCTTCCCTTCTCATAACACCGTTTTTACCTCCACAGCTACATTCAATTTCTTATCACTCCCTACCTGTAATTGCCCATATAAATTAATCTCTCGAACATACAGATCTGTTTTTATAGTGAATTGTTGTATCAATTCTAATATTTCCATTTCAAGTTCCGCTTTCAATTTCTTCGCTTCTTCTATTTCCATTTCCCTCTCCCTCTTTTTTTATCCCATGTTAACCCCCGGTTACGAAATGGACAGCCTCTATGGGAACTACCCTCGCCATACATCTCCGACCCGGGGGCATTATCCCCGCTTTTCTTGTTAGTTAGACAAGCGCGGTTGGCACGTGGGTAACGATAATATAAAATAATTGAGAGTATATAAACCTATCCTTTACACTCCCTTATATTCTAATACACCCCAAAATGCCATAAAATCTTATATGTGCCTTTTTACGACTTTCATTCATGAGGATATGGAATCGCTTAGATGAGGTTATTGGTGCTGGATTTTTAACAGCCATAGCTGCATATTCATTGCATTTGGGGCATACAGAAATAGCAGGCGTATGCGCAGCGGGGATAATCTCATTGTTAGCAGCAAAGAGTGGTAAAAAGGAGGTATAAAAAGAAAAGAAAATGGTAATCTATACAGGACAAAATGGCATATTAAAAGTCAATTCCGTCCCGGTAGCGGCAGGTGCGTTTAGCATAGAGTTCGACCGGAGTGTAGCAGCATTCGCGCGAAGCGGAAAATACAGCGATTATAATCTTCCAGGTAAGTTGAGCTGCACGGGCACGATAGATAGGATGTTAGTGGATGGCGCACTGATGGGTATGGTATTAGCGACACCCACCGCAGGCTCCGTATCCACGTTGCACGCAGGGATTGATCCACCAACTGACGGTACAAATACAATTACTACGATGACTTCAGAAGACTCGACAAGTGATCTTATTAAGTTGACTGCACTAACCAAAGCGGTAACCGCAACAGGTAGGGTAGAACTGTACGGCACAGACGTAAATGGCACACAGCAAGTAGAGATAATAGACATATACGAGATGAGTATAAACGATGTGATAATCAGTACAAAGATATTTAAAACGCTTGAGTATGTAGTAGCCGTTGATTACGCACAGGTGGGTGGTACGTTGAAGGTAGAGAGTATAACTGCCACTGCGAGCGTAACGACATTGGGGGCGGCGGAATATTTCACACTTGAAGGAAGCTGCTCAAATGGGGATAGCCATATTACAATAAGCTTAACCAATTGCTTCTTCACAAAGGCTGGATTGATTGTAGGTAATAATGACATATTAGTTGAGAATCTTCCGTTTGTAGTGAAGGACTTTGATACGGGTACTTCATTAACGTGGTTATCGGAGGCACCGACGGATAATTATTAGGGGGGGAAAGAATAAAAAATGACAGATTTTACAGGGGTTCATGGGATAGTAACGGTAGATGGAAGCGCGATAGCAATAGGGGAATGCGATATAAAATTCAGCCGGGACATATCAGAGTATGTGCGTACTGGCAAGTATAGCAAGTTGAAAATACCAGGTGCTCTGGACGCAACGGGTACAATTAGGCGAATACAAATAGACGGTGATCTTATGGAGAAGGTAATGGGCACGGCAACAACTGGCACGGCGGTGGAATTACATACAGGAGTTGCCCCGCCGACTGCGGGTACAAATACGATAGACGATATGACAGATCCAGCTGCTTTGAGTTCTATTATTCAGCTCGAATATCTAACCACAGCAGTATCGGTTGCTGGCAGACTAACTCTAAACGGCACGGACATAAACGACGCACAGCAAGTTGAGATTCTAACAATTGCAGAAGGCGACGCTGGTACGAAAGTTAATAGTACGAAAGTATTCAAAACGGTGGAGTTCGCAACGATGGTTGATTACGTACAGGTAGGCGGTACAATAGGTATAGACGCAATTACAAGTAGGCAAGACATCTCAGCAATAGGACCTGGTGAATACTTCGATTTAGTGGGCTATGTAGAGAGCGGATCATATTACATCAAGATCACACTAACAAACTGCTGGTTCACGGAGGGTGGCATACACTTTACGGATGCGGATAGCATTGTAGAAGAGAGTCTGCCGTTTGTAGTGAAGGATTTAGATGTGGGTACGTTAATCACCCATGTTACCGCGTAAGGAGGGAAAAAGAATGAAGAAAGAAAATGGATTGGAAAAAGCAATAGCGGAAATGAAGCAACCACCAATGTTCGCGCTGAAACAATTCGCACAGGACATACGCAATGCAGTTGAGAAGCACTCTACGAAAGAAGATAAGGTATTTGCAACTAAATTACTGCAGCTCGCAGATGACATCTATCTTGCGGTCGAGAAATACGAAGGGGACATAAAAACTGATGAGCGGTAAAATAAGTCCGAGGGATGCGGAACTACTTAAAAAATTTGAGAAGATAGATGCTAAGGATAAAGATAAGTGGATACACGAGATAGAGCTATTAGAAACACGGGTTCAGACAAACTTCAAAGATATACAGATAGATAACAATGGCGGCACGATAGCAATAAAGGCATCCTTAAGTGATAGCGATATGAATAAAATCGCAAAACTCGATCAAAAGCGTTTAAAACTCGGCATAAAAGATGAAGATGGTAACCGGTCATTAACAGAAAAGGAAATAGACGAGGCAAACGAAATAGCATGGGAAATACTGGGGATGGTTACTGCAAACCCCGTAATGACAAAGGAATGGTTCGCAGATAACCGCGATAAATACAGCACGGAAGATATGATGACTGTCACACTCGGCTATTACGAAAGTATAGCAGGGCGAATGAAGAGGGCAAGTGAAATCACGCAGTTTCGCAACGAGCCAACAAGGCATTAATTACGGGGATTTTCTGCGATATATAAACAGAGGCACAAAAGAATACGGTGATTTGGACTGGGATGAAAAGCTATTCTGGCGAATATGGTATAACGAGAAGATGGAAAGACTGAGGAAGGAGGAGGGAAACTAAAATGGTAATGGGCAGTCTCGGAACGGTTGCATATGATATAGTTGCAAATGATAAAACCACAGAAGGGCTAACATCCGCAGGCGATAGAGCACGACAAACAGGCAAGATAGCGGGTGCGGCAATGACGGGTATAGGTGCCGGTATGATTGTGATAACGGATTCTGCAAAGAAAACCAACGCAACGATACGACAAACAGCACTCCAACTTGATGTAACCGCAAAAGAGATGCGCGATCTTACACTCGCAACGACAAACGTAACATTTCCAATAGAGGAAGTTACGGCATCATTTGATTTGCTTACACGTGCAGGGATGAACAATAAAGATGAAATAGCAGCTACCGCAACCGCATTTGATACTCTCGGTGATTCGATAGGCATGAACGCATCAGAAGTAACAGAGATAATGGTGCCTGCATTTAATGCATTTAATATATCACTTTCGGAAGCTGGCGATTATACTGATATGTTCACGCATCTTACAAGGAACACTACGGTCGAACTAAGCGATTTCTCGACTATGCTGAAATATATCGCCCCGGAACTGGATGTAATGGATATATCAATGGAAGAGTCCGTAGCAGTAATGGAAGCACTTGCGGATAAAGGTATTCAAGGCAGCAGCGCAACACGTGAATTCAGAAGTGCGATAAGCAAGGCAGATGGCGATATGGGTTTGTTCTATGAAACTTTAGGGGTTACAGAAGAAGAAGTAGCGAAATACACAAAAGAAATAAGTGAAAGCACGGGAATAACGGATAAATTCGCAGAAGCGGCTAATACACAGTTTGGCACGGTAGACAAGGTAAAACAATCAATATCCGAACTCACACTAAAATACGGCTCGATGCTTGAACCTCTGGATGCGTTAGGTCCTGCGATGACAACTTTAGGCCCTCTACTAATAGTGATGTCAAATGCTCATTGGAGCAGCGTACCCGCACTTATGGCACATGCAACAGCAGCATGGGCGGCAATAGCGCCTTATCTCGCGATAATAGCGCCAGTAATAGCGGTAGTGGCAATCTTATACATACTCGAAAAGAAGTTCGGCGTTCTGACAATAGCGGCGGAATATATCACCGAAGGATTCGGCAAATTGGTTGAGTTCATAAAGGGCATTTTCTGTGGCGAGATAACATCAGCGGGGGATATAGTGGGTATGTTTGGTGATAAGATTCTTCTTTTGCTCGGTCCGATTGGAGCTGTAATATATGCAATCAAAAACTGGGAAGAGATATGGACGTTCATAAAGGCATTGTTTGACAAGATACTGAAATATTTAGCGGATTTGGCGGATAAGTTCAGAGCCGCGGGCAAGGCACTGGTGCAGGCATTGATAGACGGCATCACATCAATCATACACAGACCCGCCGATATATTAAGGGGCGCGTTGGGGTCATTAAGGGCTTTATTGCCGGGAAGTGATGCAAAAGAAGGTCCTTTATCGGATTTAACACATTCGGGTAAAGCCCTCTTGGAAACTTTCGCGACGGGTATGGAAAGCGCAGATGCAGACATAGGTGAGACATTCGAGAAAAAACTGCCAAATATCGCCCTTGCAACAAAAGGGAACGAAGCGACAGGGGCAGCATCTTATGGGGGGAATACCATATCAATTAACACTGTAAATCTAAGCAGGGATTACGGCTTCGAGGCGTTTATGAAAGATATGGAACATTATCAGCAAGGTTTACGAGTGCAAAGGGGGATAAACGCGGTATAAAATGGCATATCTGGTCACATTCGATGGCGTGGAACTGATAAATCCCGAGCCGTTTGATCGAAACATCAATCCAATAGTGAACCAAACGATACTTCTCTCTGGCAAGCGGTCGGTACAGATGACAACGGAAACCGCACTTTCTATTACTTTCAGATGCAGCACGGAGACTTATTCAAATATAACCGACCTGGAAGCTAAGATAGGGGTGCAGAAGACGTTGGCAATAAACGGCATTAACTTTACGAAATGCGTGATTAGCAGTTTCAGAAAAAGAGAATGGTTCCCGGGCTATTGGACTTATGAAGTTAGCTTTGTTCAGGATACGACAGCATAAAAAGGAGGGTAAGATGGAAGAAAACATAAAAGGAAAAAGTGGCATGGTTGTGGAATACGTGATTAGGGATAAGAACGGCAATATCAAGGAGCAGGGAGTAGAGGATTTAAACGAAGGGGGTGAAAAGGAATAAAAGATGGCAACATTAGTAAATGACGGGCTTGAATATAAGGCGAAAATACTTATTGGCGAAGACGCAGCAGAATTTAAATGGATAGCTTTAGGGACGGGCGACACCGCAGAGGCAAATGACCAGTCAGCTTTAGTAGCCGAAACAACGACAAACGGCGGTAGTAGAATGCTTGCGGATACTATTGAATACGAAGCGGATTATAAAGCCAAGCTAATAGCAACATGGACTTTCTCTGGCACTCTTGCGCTATTTGAGTGTGGTGTATTTGATCAGCTTGCAGTTGGCGGGCACATGCTGATGCGGCATAAATTCGCACTGGTAAAGAACGTAGAAAACGGGGATACATTACAACTGACAATAAAAGAGACCGAAAGCAGAGCATAATCTTTCTTTATAAAAGAAAGACACGGTAAAATGGTGGCTTACGAAGACACGGTAGAGTTCACAGGAAACGGTGCGGTAGCGTTAGATTCAGGTGGCTTGAGCTTGCAGGAAACATTAGAATTGACAGGTAATGGGGCAGCAGCTTTAGATTCAGGTGGATTAAGTTTACATGAAACTTTAGAGTTCACAGGCAACGGAGTATTGGCATTAGACCCGTTAAATTTAGCTGCAACAATAGAATTCACAGGTAATGGGGCAGTAGCGATAGACCCGTTGGTATTAGCTGCAACGGTAGAGTTTACAGGCACTGGAGTATTTTTACCTATACATGCTTATGTCTTCACAGATATAGATAACTTCCTTATCGAAGGCTGGAACGTATCAAAAACTATTCAAGACGTACTATGGAAATTCTCAGGGGGAATAGACAAGCTCACAACACCAACTTATTTCAAGAATTTTATAGTAACGGCAGACGACCACTTGGGTGCAGAGAATATAGTTTTCTTGGGTTTTATCCCGGGTGCCGACTACACGCTCGCAACCGTAGCGGATAAAGCGATTCTGAATGCTTATGATTATGGCTGGTATCTATCGTCTCAATTTGTGCAGCTATCTATCCGAATAACTGATGAGGATACAAACCCTTCGGACACGATAAAAACGTTGCTTGGTGGCGAGGATTGGACAGGCACAACGGGAATAGAACCCTACCAGATTAGGGACGTTGCGGACTGGGCGACAACAAAGAAACCATTTATTTTTGACAGTAAAACATCTAAGTGGAAGGCAATAAAGGAAATCTGCGAATATACACATCACGTTTTCTTTGTAAAATGGCGTAAAACAGCAAACGATGAATACTATTCTGTTGCGTATTTCGTACACGAGGACGACATAGACACTTATCTTGATTTGCCTACAATGGTTACGATTACTTCGCCTGATTCGTATTTGATGGGCGATGTAAAGGTAGAAGACAAACAAGAAGCCAAATTTAACCGCGTGACCGTAAACGGGGTAAATAAAATAACCGGGACATGGTACACCAAAACAGTAGAAGCGGCAGGCGTGACAAGCGGGGACGAGCTGCCAATCGAACATGTGTATGAAAGCATGGATTTAGATTCGCAAGCGAAAGTGGATGCCAAAGCAACGGAACTATATAACTTCTTCCATACGGTTGCACGAGTTTACACGGCTTCGCTCAAGAAACGTATGGATTTAGAGCTATATCAAAAAATCAAGTTTATGGGCTACACTAAAATAGAAGAAGTAGAGATGCGAATAGTAGGGATAACGTACAGACGTAGCGTAGCCGAAGATATTGTTACTATCTCGTTTACTCCAGATCAGAACCTTTCAGATTTGCGTAAACTTATGCGGAGTATGGGCGCGGACTTTATGACGGAACAACAACGTATCAAGGAAGATTTCTTTATTGACCTTACAAAGATAGCGGTGGGTGAAGTCACAGCGATAGATGGCTCGGAGGCAACCGTGGAACTTGAAAAAGATGCTGGGTTAGTAAAGGCGAGGATATTATGACAGAAGTTGGCGATACCGTTCTTCTTGTTCCTATTGGAAATATGAAAGGGAATGTAGTATCCCTAAAATCTGGTTATCTTTTTGAAGGTGATAAAAATATCCTATCTGCTTGTGAGATTGCTAAAAAATCAGAATATCTCGCTTCGTTCAAACCTGGACTTGACATATCGGTAGGTGATAAGGTTGTGGTCATACCCATTGATGGTAAGAAAGAGTATGTAATTGCACTCAAAGAAAGCAAAGGAGTGGAACATATTGATGAGATACACGGCGCTGGATCACCTAACTATCTTAATTTAGCACAGAACATAGATGTCGTGGGGGGTTATGCTTATGTCGCTTCTTACACGGATAATGCTTTAACAATCTTTGATATTTCCGACCCAACAAATCCAACCCATACAGGTGAAATACATGGGGGCGGTAGCCCTAATTATCTTAGTGGAGCATGGTTTGTGAAGGTAGTGGGTAATTACGCTTATGTTACTGCGGACAATGATTATGCTTTAACGATTTTCGACATATCCACCCCAGCCACGCCATCACATACGGGCGAAATACGAGGGGCGGGTAGTCCTAACTATCTTGATGGTGTGTATGGTTTGGACATTGTAGGTAATTACGCTTATGTTACGGCTTATTGGGATAATGCGCTTAACATCATTGATATTTCTAACCCTGCTGCTCCGTCTCATGTGACCGAAATTCGAGGAGCTGGATCTCCTAATTATCTTGGGGCTGCGGCATTTGTAGATGTCGTCGGTAATTATGCTTATGTGTGTGCTTGGGATGATAACGCTCTTACAATCTTCGACATATCCAATCCCGCAGCGCCGTCTCATGTGGGCGAGATCCACGGCGCCGGTAGTCCCTATTATTTGGATACTCCAATGGCTGTTCAAGTAATAGGCAATTATGCGTATGTTTGTACTTGCGGGGATCATTCACTTACAATCTTCGACATATCCAATCCCGCAGCGCCGTCTCATGTGGGCGAGATCCACGGCGCCGGTAGTCCCTATTATCTTGCTTGTGCTTATAATATGAGCGTTACAGGAAATTATGCTTTTATCGCCAGTTATAGCGATAACGCATTGTCGATTTTTGATATTTCCGATCCGACCAATCCAACATTTATTGACGAGATCCACGGCGCCGGTAGTCCTAACTATTTGGGGGGAGCAATTTCAGTAGATGCAATGGATAATTATGCTTATGTCGTATCCGAATCGAATGACGCATTAACGATTTTTAAATACAGTTAAAACATTATAATTTTTAGGAAAACATAGTGGCATTACGATAAACTCAACAACCTTTTTATAGTCTCCTTATTATCTATCTAAACATGATAGAAAAAATAAAGAAAGGTATCAGTGACGAGAACGTTCTGTTGGCGTTATTGGTGGCAAAGACGAACGAATTGATTGAAGTGGCAAACCAAAACGAAAAGAAAACGCAACCTAAGCCATCTTCTTGGGACTGATAACAGAATAAAATGGAAATATCAATTAATACATTTTCGCCTGCATTTATCTTTGAGTTTTCTTTTTCAATGGGTTGGCTACAGATAGACTTATTCTTCTTTACATCGCTGATTGTGTCCGATAAGTTGGCAAAAGAATTAGAGAAAATGTAGTGCGTTCTCAGGGATGATTTATGAGTTATAATAGTAATCTATTAGACCCGGTTATCTAATTGTAGTAGAGGCGATGTGTGTGCGTCTGGTGTGGATTGGTGGGGTTGATTTTGGATAAGGCGATTATCAGTGAATTGAATCATATATATCACATTAAAAAAAATTAGGGCATGGCGTGGTGATAGCATGACTGACTAAGTCGTACTCGCCACACCCTATACCTTTATATAGTCATAGGGTTATATAAAGATTAGGTGATGGCATGATAGAAGAAAACACACGGGGATTTATTGCACGGTTGCAGGCGAAATCAAAATTTGAAGGGCTGACATATTTTGAACAAAAGTATCTTGATGCGGCGGAGAAGCGAGCGAGAAGGGGGGCAAATAAATAATGTACGGTTGCCCTATTTGCGAGTTTAGCGATGAAAAACAAGACAATGTATTTGACCATATCTTACTTGAGCATGGAGATGAAGCGATAGACACGAAACCTATCGAACTGGGTGAGTTTGATGAAGAAGAAGCGGGACAGGTATATGAAAAGACATTCAAGAGGGAAAAGATAGAAAAGACCGAGTTAAAAATCACACCGAAGCCAACCATTCTAAAAAAGCTTGAATTGAAGACGGAAGAGATGCAGGCGCAAATAATAGAGTTACAAAATGAAAATAAAAATGGAGCATATCAGCTTGCGTTAACTCGGCAAAGGATAACTAAATTGGAATCATATTTAGTAGCAAAAACCGAGAATCCCCGTAGGGATTTTACTTTGCTTGCCATAGATCTTAAGAAAGAAGTATTAAAGAGAGGAAAAAGAGGGTTAAATTATAATGATGTTACAATGATGTTTAGATTTAAATCGCCTCAAGAAGCATATCGGTTAATGGACATTACAAGTAAGTTATTCAGCGATGAAGTAAGGATGCACAAAGCCAAGACAAAGAAACAAAGCAATAAGCTCATTCCTTTTGATGTGGATAAAGCAGGGGGGGGACGAGGTTAAAAGTTATTCCTATGTTAAGAATAGGAAATACTGAAGCCAACATCTAAAAACACTCAATCTTCAATATGCAGGAACAAGCAAGTCGGTAAAATAGGAATAGGAGTAGTTATAGAAAGAGAAAGAAAAAAGAGAAGAAATAATAATAATATATAAAGGTTCTGATGCGGAAAAGGGAGAGAAAGAAAAAAAGTTGTTCTTAACATGGGAATAAAGATGAAAATAGATAAAAGAACTCAGAAAGCATTTGAAGCTTTTGCCACACTCACCAACCCAGTTAACAATGGAGAAACAGTAGTATTGGAAGAATGGAATAATGGAATGCAAACAACAGAACTCTTCATTAAGAAAGGATCCCGGGGAAATGTTCTTGTTGGACTCAATATTCGGGATGAACATCCCAGCACATATAAAGGAGTTTCCTTTGCCCCTTCTTATAAACAAATAACCTCTCTTCTCGCGGCATTGGATATCTGGCAGTTTAAATTTAAGAAAGGCGATGAAATGTTCTGGTTAGATGTAGCGTTTAACGCACTAATGGCTTTATCGAAGAGAGATGATGAATATAATGATATGTTAGCGGAAATAAACAAAAAACGAAAAAGTAAAGAATTAGATAAAAGAAGAGAGGTTTATATGCCTATTAAGATAAATGGTGGTGAAGCAAAGAATAAATCAAGAAAGAAATCCGTAAAAGGGAGGAGACGAACTAAATAGCATATTTAGGGAGCAAAAGATAAACTTGAGATGGAACAGGGCGAATATAAAGCGGAAGCGAAATGGCAATTAAATCGGTTAACCCCAGACTAAAGATAAGAAAGGCAAAGTGGAAAAATGAAAGATATGAGCTATGCCGGTAAAGATGGCTGTTGCCTTTATTGTTCTGATAGGAAGAAGGATTGTTGGTGTGATAAATGCAAATGTCATTCTTGTATTTGGTATCAAACTATAATAGAAGGTGGCAGTGAATTAGGGCGGTGTTCCTTCCAGGATTATTTAGGGTTTGAGATGCTGGATGTAGATAAAATTTTGAATATCGCCTATAACGCATACGTAATTAGCAAAAGAGGTATAACACATATTCTACCAAAAGCACATGCGAGATTAATTTATAAGTCAGTAAAAGGGCAGGCAAAGTTTGAAGTTCCGGTATGGCTAAAAGAACAGATTTTTAGAGAGCAAGAGAAGAAACTTTCAGGGGGATAGAAGATAATAGGGGGTAGAGCCAAAAGGACAAGTAGGGCACTGCACTTATTATGCCTCGTGCAGGAAGAAGCATGTGGAGCCGAAACGTCTCGGGATATCTATCCCCTAACACATTTAGGCTACCCTAACCAAATGAAAAAATAGAAAGCTTTATATACTACCCTTCTAATATCATATCTATGGGATATATAAAAAAAGAAAAGACGGATAAGGCAATGGCACAGGAATTTAGAGAACTCATGCAAAAGCGCGGAATAACGGACACGGAGGGATACTTAGTTTATCTCCGCACACAAAAGATACAAAAGCGCAACGCGAGTAACGAAAGGGCAGTAGAAGCGGCGAGAGAGATTAGCATAATAGAACAGATGCTGGAGGGCAAGATATGACCGAGTTTAGACATGTATTATTCAAAGGCCAAGTAACAAAAGTGGACTGCCAAACAAAAGTCACAAAGTTAACAATCGAAGTGGACACGGAGAAAACGGAACTTGATAAGATAAAACTCCTGCTCGATGTAGCTGCCGATATCAGTATTAGCGACAGCCAAACGCTTATCATAGAGCGCCCAAAGGATAGAAAGCACAACGATAGTACAACAATAACACCCGAAGGGGATAAACAAGTAAAAAAAGCACAAAAGTTATTGGAGGCAGGAAAATAAGAAATGTCAACGCACGAACTCAAAACGAAGATTGCCGAGACGGGAACTCTCGAACTCAACGTGAGGATAAAGTCATTACAACGAGATCTTGCGCTACTTGTCGAGCGAGAGATAAAAAGGACATTACAAAACTGTGCAAGCATCAAACAGCTGGATGAGTTTGTAGTAACGCGTGTAGTAGAATACATAGAAGTTCCTGCGGGGGAGGCGAATTAGAAGTGCAAACAAAAAAGGGCAGAGTCAGGTTATCCGAAGAAGCCCACGGATTACTCGCAGAAATGGCACACGATTGCGATGAAACGATGAAAGATGTAGCCAGCGAAGCAGTTATGCGAATGGCTCAGAGGCAACGAGATGAGAAGCGATATCCCTTCGGCACTTTTGCTCTCGGTGCGCTTACTGGTGGATGCTTAGTGCTTGCGTACTTTGTGGGGATGGTGATATAAAAGTGAACTATATAGGCATTGATCCTGGATTACAGGGAGGAATAGCGACGATCCGTAATAGTGGGGAAATGACCACTCTCATTATGCCAACTCATAAAATCGGTAAAAAGAGGGTACTTGATAACGCAAGGTTGGCAGGGATATTTTCTCTTTCTGACCTTTTAAATATAAAATCTTACGCGATTCTCGAACAACAGCAACCAATGCCAAAACAAGGTGTAACATCAATGTTCAGCATAGGTTACGGCTTCGGTGTTTTAAAACAATGCCTTATAGATTTCAGCATTCCGCACGAAGTAGTCCGTGCTCAGGTATGGCAGAAGGAGTTTGGTATCTCTGGACGAAAAGGCAACACAAAAGCGCAAGCATTACAAATATGTCAGAGCTTATTCCCAGATACAAACCTGCTCGCTGCCAAGCGGTCAAAAAAGCCACACGACGGGATAGTGGACGCAATATTGATTGCAGAGTATGGACGGAGAAGACATGGGGGAACTGCAAAGAAATGAAGAACAAACTTTCAGAAAAAGAGGAAGCAAATGCTCTTATTGACGACACTAACTACGTGATTAACTGGCTCATAGGCGACTTTGTAAAATACCATGCAGGAAAAGGGCATCTTGAGGTACGCAAAGAATCAGAGAACTTTGTCTTGACAATGAGATTAGAGCGAAAAAAGGAGATAAAAAAAGGAAATGAAAAGGGATAAGAAGATCTTGAATAAGAGGGCTGAAAAGCAAATGGACGCGGAATTTAAGAAGTTGGGTCTGAGACCACGTGTGTATCACTACGAAAAGATTTCACCTACTACTCCGTTTAACGGCGTAACGGTTGTCACGGAAAACCCTACATACAATTGGGAAATTGTCGCCGGGTTTATCGGACAGAGCATGAATACAAGAGGGTTTAATCTGGCAACACGCCTTTTGGAGCGGTTAATTGCATTCTATGACTTATACGGCGTTGCGATATGCGATAACCGGGATACATACAGCCGCCCACAAGGACGGCGCAGAGCGAAGCGTAGATTGCTAAGACATCTAAAAGGGAGGGATTGGAAACAATGGCCGACACATTAATGGACGGGTTGCTTTCGGAAATTGAGAGATGTAGTAACCTGAAAGCTATGTATGACCAGATTCCCAGTGGTGCTTTCGGAGCTATGATGATCCAACAGGCAATAGATAAAGCCAAAGCGGCAGTTGCATCTGGTGATATTGCAGAGATGATAACAAGTTTTAAACAGTGCCAGGGGTGCGAATAAAACTATGGAAATGGGAATCGTAGCATTTTCGGTTGGTGCCAAAAAGTTCAAATTCAAAACTCCTCTGATGTTAGAAACCGAGAACGTAGAAGGCGGAGTATGTTTGACCCGTGAAGACTTATCTCTTTCTGCTTGCGGGAAGTCGTTCTCAGAATGCGAGACAATAATCAGAGAGGAACTGGAAATGCTATGGAAACATTATGCTTTGGCTCCAGATGATGAGCTCACTGCGGGTGCTATCGCTCTCAAGAATAAGCTGCTGGCGATGGTGGAGGGAGTGAAATAGCGAGAGATGATCAAAACAGAAGAGATTTTAATACAACTCCGATACGCCCGCCTAAAGATTGAATTCATCGAAAAGGTGCTTCAACAGAATGCTTCGATATTCTCAGGAGAGTTTCAAGTTGATACTGATATGGCTATTGACGCCCTGAAAAAGGCTAAAGTAGCGATGTGTGAAGAGGTGAAACCACAAAAATGAATCCGTATGGCTTTGTATTTCCACGAGCAGCAGCACACAAGCGCAGCTTACAAGACGGCTACGTGATCATGATAACAAAAAGAAAAGGGTGAAGAAAAGAAAGATGGACACAGAACAAGGACTTAAAGAATTTATCGTGGAAATGAAACTGAAGCTGGACATGAACCAAACAAAGAAAGGAGATTCGTGGGTTACTTGCGATATCGGATTTCTACAAGACAAACTGCGGGAGGAGATGCAGGAATACTATGATGCAGAAGGCAGCATGATTGGCGCACGGGAATTGGTGGACATAGCCAACGTGTGCATGATGTTATTCCACCGATACCGAGAAGAGTGGGCGAAACGGGCAGGGGAGAAGTTATTTGGGGGTGCAATGGGAAGGTGAACGAAATGGAGGCAGTGGCAATAACAACCGTATTCTCTCTCCTATGCGGATTTGTCTTAGGGTGTTTCTTTACGTGGATGGTGATTTGCTAAAATGATCTTTAATGTTCCCGGACACATTGACATGATACGGAATGGATTACGATATAGAATATTATATAATGAGACGGAACCACGGATATTAAAAGGAATAGTAAAGACGGAGACCCGCAGACTTAAGCGAGGATACTACAAATTAGAATCGGAGAGGAAGAAGCCACATGATACAGGTTATGCAGTGCAACGCAAACGTGGTCTAAAGGCGGAACCGGATATAAGGATAGTATTCGATAGGATATGGAAAGAAGAAGCACTTTTCTTTATGGCTGAAGATGATATGAGGTATCCAGTCGAAATGTCTATCTCAAAAGAGTCTGCATGGGCAGAAGGAGGATACACACCAGACGAATATGAAAAGGTATTTCGGGCACTTAATCCAAAATGGGACAGCTGGAGTAGGTGGGCTTTTAAATTCCATGCGATAGAGGTGCGAAAATGACCGCAGGAATAAACAACAGGGTACTTATCCATTGCTGTAATTGTGGAAAGAATTTTACTATCTCAGGCGGGATAGCCAGCGATTGCACAGACCCGACAATAGGATGTCCGCACTGTGGTAGAAATGGTCGCTTTGTAAAGGAGTGCAGAAGATAAAATGAACGGTCCGAACAATCCTATTGGTTGGACAGATTATACATGGGACCCCGTCAAAGGCTTATGTCCTGTGGCTTGCCCCTACTGCTACGCACGCAGAATATATGATAGGTTTCATTACGACCCGACAATCAGATTAGATGAGAAGGAATTACAAGCACCCTTTAAACTCAAAGAATCAAGCAGGATTTTCGTAGGCTCTACTATCGAACTTTTCGGGAATTGGATCCGGAGTGAATGGCTTGAAAGGATTTTAGAAGTAGTTACGCAACTCCCACAACACACATTCATTTTTCTTAGCAAATGTCCAGGGAGATTTAAGTTTTTTGAATTCTCAAATAACTGCTGGACAGGAGCAACAATAACACAAGAAGATAAGACAATGGGATTTCTTATTCAAAACGCATGGGAGTCCTCGGCTCCCGTTCATTTTTATTCTTTTGAACCTCTTCACAGTCATATTAAAATAGGGCTTACTTTCTTGAACTGGATAATTATTGGCGCAGAAACTGGTAATCGTAAAGGTAAGATTATTCCAAGACAAGAATGGATTAAAGAACTTATTGATGCTGCCGACTATGAAGGTATCCCCGTTTTTATGAAAGACAATATTAAACCCCACTGGAACGGCGAGCTGAGGCAGGAGTTCCCTTTCAAATGACCGAAGAACCTACACTTAGCGGATTCGTTGCACGTCTGCAAGCCAAAGAGGACAGAGGCGAGTTAACATATCGAGAACGCAAATACCGAGAAGCTATGAACCGGAGGGCAAAACAAAAATGAGCGAAAAATGGGAGCATTGGTATAAAAAAGAATACGCCATCCTGAAGATGCACTACTCCACCATGCCACGCAAAGAACTCATGCAACTACTTCCTGGAAGGACATGGCGAGCCATAGGTCATATCGCAAATGAAAAACTCAGATTAAATAGGAGTCACGATATTCCAAAGAGTGAAGAGGAGAAAGCAGCACTGCACACAAAAATGAGTATCGGAAGGGGCAAACGTATCGTGCAGCCATTTGCGGGCAAGCATCATACCGCAGAAACGAGGGTGGCTATTAGTGTGTCCAACCTGTACGCTCGCGGGCACAGCATCAAAGATATCGCAAACCGAAAAGGTATTTCAGAAAAGGAAGTGAGAGATATAATCGAGAACCGGGGTAAGAAGAAAAAATGAAAACAAAAGATATTGAAGAAATAATAGCATACGGAAGAGCAAACGGCCAATCAAACGAATATATAGCAGAAGAAATCGTACGGAAAATAAACACCCGATGGTATCACAGTAGGAAAGATCAATGTGAGGATATAATCGAAATAGAAGAAAAATGAACAAAACAATCTTAGATTTATGTGGGGGGACAGGAAGTTGGAGCAAACCGTATAAAGAGGCAGGATATGACGTTAGGTTAATTACGTTACCAGAGCACGATGTAAGGGACTACATACCACCTGAAAATGTTTACGGTATATTAGCAGCTCCAGATTGCACGGAATTCAGCTTAGCAAGAAATAGATACCCGGAAAGACAGAGAAATTTTATTTCTGCGTTGGGTCCGGTGGATGCATGCATCAGAATCATATGGAGGACAAAACCTGTATTCTGGGCATTAGAAAACCCTATTGGTTTGTTATCAAGATGGTTGGGTAAATTTCAATATAGATTTGAACCGTGGTGGTTTGACGAGCCCTATTCAAAACGAACAGCATTATGGGGTGTTTTCAATATACCAGAGCGGAAATATTTTAATTACAAAGACAATCCTAAAGCCTTTAGCCTTCATGTAAAAGCAAAACGCAGATACACAGCCCGTAAAGATGGTATCCCTTCGATTGCTGATATCACAAGTGGAAACGAAAAAGAAAAGCGGGCAATAACACCACAAGGATTTGCAAAAGCATTTTTTGAGGCAAACCAATAGAAAAATGGCCAAAATAACAGATGAGGATATTGAACATCTAAAACATCAAGATTTCAAAAGCCAAAAGCATAAAGAAGGATGCACTTGCGGATATTGCGAACTGAAAAGGTGGGAGAGAGAACAGCAGCAACTAAGAAAGGAATTCAACAAAAGAGCAAACTCCTTAAAACTAACTAAAGAAGCAAAGGAAGAGCTATTCATAAAGTTTCAGGAATGTTTCGGTAATGGCTTTCTATGTGTTTACTGCAACAAAAGAATGGAATTAAAATACGCAAACGAATACGGATGGACCTTGGATCACATAATCCCACGTAAAGATGGTGGTAAAAACACAGTAGAAAATTTATGTTTCTGCTGTCGTGACTGTAATTTTCAAAAAAAAATAATGAGTGTTGAAGATTTCAGAATTAAGATGGACATAATCAAAAAAAGAAAACAAGAACAAGAATACTGGAAAGCCAGAAGAGCCTCAAAGAAAGACGAACAAACGCGAGAAGCATACAAAGACATATTTGAAAGGAGAGGTGCTAACAAATGAGCCACAGCTTAGTAATAGACGTAGACAAAGCATTAGAAGAAAAGAACAAAATGCAGGAGGAATTCATACGAGATAACGGTTACCCCTCTCCCACGCTGATATTAGTAATCAACCACCTTAAGGAGATGAAAAAGAAGAAATGAAACCACCATTAAAAGGATATCCAAGTGACGATTTTCAAACGCCACCAGAAGCATTAAAACTACTAATTCCTTATTTAAAAAGGGAATGGTTGATATGGGAATGTGCGCAAGGAGAAGGGAATTTGACAGAAGCGTTAATCAAAGAAGGTTATAATGTAATAGGCTCCGATATCCTCACAGGGCAGAACTTTTTAACGGATCTCCCGGATATGTTTGATTGTATAGTTACTAATCCACCGTATTCTTTTAAGCAGCAATTTCTTGAAAGGGCATATTCGTTGAAAAAACCTTTTGCTTTTCTTCTTCCATTAACAACACTTGAAACGGCAAAACGGTTATATCTGTTTGCGAAGTATGGTATTGAAATAATCTTTCTTAATAACCGGATAAACTTTATAACGCCAAACAAAAAACAATCAAAAAGCTGGTTTGCTTCTGCATGGTTTACTAACGGATTAAAGATAGGTAAACAACTCGTTTTCCCTACAATAAGGGATATCCCAGTACAGACAACTCTAACAGGCAACCAGAGCGAAATAATAAAAATCGGATTTTAGTTTTTCAGAACTCTAACATATTTAGGTAAACCTAACCAAAAACAAAAATAGAAAGCTTTATATACCCTATATACTATGTATTATATAACAGCAAAAAGGAGGAATAAAAAGAAATGGAGGAAAGGGGGAAAACAAAAATGATTGAAAACGATTTAAAAGTATGGATTAGAAACGAAATAGCGAATATAAGAGAAAAGAGAGATGTGCTTAGAGAAGACGCCAAGTTGTATTATGGCGGGAAAGCGAGTGCATTTGAAGAAGTGATTGTAGTTATCGAAGAGATGGAGAAGAGGGAATAAGATGCCAACAAAAAGCAAAGCCGACGTAATCTCACTAATATGGGCTTTCGTACAGAAGGAAGAGACAACACTCCCAGCGGACATGAGAACCAAAAGAAAGGAAATAGTAGAAGCGGTATTCAAAATAGATGGCGAGCTGAGAATAAGCGGCGAAACAGGGAACAACTTCAGCGATATGTATGTGAATTATTGGGATGGCGAAATCCAAGCAAGTGAACTGCTTTTTTACTTAGCAGAACACGGATTTGAAACGGATTGGGCTTGTCCCGGGTATATGGTTGTAGGGGGTAAATAAAAAGATGGATGAAGAAGACAGAATAGCGAAATCAGAGGAGAGACAAGAAGCGAGGGCATGGAGATGGCGATTGTATGATTTGGAGGGCGAATAAATGGTAAACGTATATCTACCAAACGAAATAACATTGGAGTTGCTTACGATGGCAGCAAACGAGAACGAGGGAAAGAAAAAAGGAGAGAAACAAACAACGGATGCAACAATAATAGGGCGAATAGTGAGAGAATGGTACAAGACCCAAATGGAGGCAGAGCAATAAAATGAATCGAACAATACCAGTACAAAACGGCGTGGCAATATCAATACCGCTAAACGTCAAGAAGATGCAGGTGCAAGCGATACGGAAGGGAGAAGCGGTGATGGTGACTTGGAAAGGGATGGTATAATATGAAAAGAAGAGGAGCCGGCGAGAACTCCCCTGTGATAAGATTTATCGGGGGGGTATATAAAGCAATAGGTTTTCAGATTGGCGAACTGAAAGCACGAGTTGGAGAAGAGAGCTGGAAAGTTGTTGTCTATGAAAAGGAAAAAGAAAATGATAGAAAAAATAGATAAAGGTATCAGTGATGAGAAGGCTATGCTGGCAATATTGGTGGCAAAGACAAACGAATTGATTGAAGTGGCAAACCAAAACGAAAAGAAAGCGCA
>QEXZ01000039.1 GCA_003160755.1 Methanomicrobiales archaeon | reverse complement strand
ATTCAGGAACCAATACCTCCTCGGCTCCACCGGCTAAAGCGACATGAATGGCAATGAATCCGCTGTCCCTGCCCATTACTTCCACCACAAAAATTCGCTCCATACTCGTAGCGGTATCCCGGATCTTATCGGTAGCTTCCAAGGCCGTATTTATCGCGGTATCCGCACCAATGGCAATATCCGTGCCATTAAAGTCGTTATCTATCGTTGCTGGTACACCGACACATGGGATATGCCACCGTTCCCAAAGCCGAATCGCACCTCGATAAGTACCATCTCCTCCAACGACCACCAGAGCATCTATTTTATTCCGCTTTAATACCTCTACAGCCTTACGCTGTCCTTCTTCCGTTAAAAACTCATCACAGCGTGCGGTCTCTAATATCGTCCCTCCCCTATTTATAATCCCTGAAACAGAACGGTGGTCTAAAGGGTTCAAATCTTCGTTAATCAAACCTGCATAGCCACGCAAGATCCCGATTACCTCTAATTTATGATGCACTCCGTATCTTACCACACTGCGAATCGCCGCATTCATTCCCGGGGCATCGCCCCCACTGGTTAATACACCAATGCGTTTTATCATCTACCCCTACTAGACTGCTATTGTCGGACGGACCTATTCGGTCTCCTCAAACCTCTCCTTAAGCTTCTTCAACACATCAGGCAGTGTCGTATATTCCATCTCCTCTACAGGCAGCCGATGTGGCTCAAACGGTCCATGCGCCCGCATGTAATCCGCTACCTCCTGCGCCTTTCTCCTTGCGAGGTCGTAAGCAGGATCGTCAAACA
This sequence comes from Methanomicrobiales archaeon, assembly GCA_003160755.1. Taxonomy (GTDB): domain Archaea; phylum Halobacteriota; class Syntropharchaeia; order Alkanophagales; family Methanospirareceae; genus QEXZ01. Next base: position 10,865 of record QEXZ01000039.1, on the reverse strand, counting down.
AATCCGCAGTGCCCACTAATCTACCATGACTTACCTGGAATCCCGCAGCGATAACTCGTGGCGGGCCGTCAAACCGAGTGCACTGCGAATATTTAAAAGGAACGGGCATTATAGGTCCATTATGCGACCCGCGCATCCAGCCACTCACGAGATAAGGCAGCGAGAACGGCTCTAAAACCTCGCCCAGCGCCGGTAGTCCCCCCTGTGCTCGCACCAATGCCACAGGGTCATCCTTACCCACGTATCTACCCGCGGTAAAGAACAACTTCTCCGTGCTTATCGCCGCCACCGGCTCCTCTTCCGGTATTGGACTCGACCCTTTCGGGAACACGCGCTTTACCACGTACTTGCTCTTTGCTCCTATCAACGCTAACAGCGAATACAACTCCTCCGGGGATCGCAAAAACACCTTCTTCTTCTCTTTTATGTCCCAGACCTCGAACACGAACCCGTCGTGCATCGTGGGGTCTATGACAAGCCCGGCGGTATTGAACGGGTCGGCGAAGATTTTGTATATCGGGTAATTAAACGCGCCGGGCTCTGTTTTGTCCATCATAAACGCGACTAACGGCTCTGACCCGCGCTCCACAAATTCCATCTCCGCTATCCCGGGTCCCATCCCGCGGATGTTCCCGCTGAATGCATCCACTAACAAATCCTGTCCCGCACCGTGCAACTTCAACTCCTTCGCCACTTCCGTCGCCGCTTCAAACGTCTCCCACGCCAACGCGTGTATCTCTTCCGCGTCCACTCCTTTACGGTGGCTCATCAGCAACTGCAAATCGTCCCCCGCATTCAACACGTGATAACTCACGAGCAACCCTTCTTTCTTCGCTTTCTCCATCCACTCTGTCGCTTTCGCTTTTAACTCAGGACGCACAGTCGAATGTCCAGGAAATCCACCTACATCGGCTTTTATCAAACTTACGGTTATTTTCTCCATTTTTTACCTCCTTCTTGTATGGCTATAGTATTAAAATATAACTTCTTTCTACTTAAGACACGGCACGGATTTACACGGATTTTCTTTCTCATATCTTTTATGACATAAATAAACATCGTGCCTACGATTCTTCCATCTCCGCCGAGAGTATACGCATCGCCTCTTCGTCTCGGCGTTTATGTTCTTGCTTTAACATATCTCCGCGCTTGAAATACTCCTCAGCTTTTTCCTCATCGCCCATCCTTCGGTAAAGCAGTCCAAGATTGTAGCAGGTTGATATGCCTTCATCCATCAGATAGTCGCGGAGGTTCAGTGCGGCGTTAAAGAACCCGATTGCCATTTCGTATTCTTCTAAGCTTACATAAGCCGCACCGCAATCGTTACAAGCTTTAGCCAGCGTGGGAAGACGTGGCTCGCTCTTTACTATCTCTTTGTAAACGTCTATTGCTTCCTCGTATTTCCCTTCCCCAAGATATTCCTCTCCGACTATAAGCAACTCTTCTGCGGTCTTTTCTTCCTCCACCACATTCTCCTTCTCTTCCTTTTCCTCTTTTTCCACCATCGTCATCGTATTATCAATAAGATAGAATTACAAATAACTAACCCGTAATTATATTAATTTGCCTTTCCTTTATATTATCGCGATAGCGATAGCAATTTCATCCCAGCTTGCCTGCGTCTTCCCTCACCCGCATTCTCATCTGTTTATGTATTTTTATTATCTCTTCTAAATTCCTTCTTGCGTCTGCATGCTCGAGATTATGAAAATATGGGAAGGGCCTTTTTTGGGTCGTGACAAAATCCCGTATATCCGCTGTAATGCAGTCATCAGGAATATCCGATGGATTCTGTTCAAAAACGTCACGGTTATCTTCCCATTTCGTTGCTACGTCCATCACCTCTCCTTTTCCACCTCGTGTAAAAGCCGCACATAAGGGATAAAGGAATCTCATATCAACAGATGCAAGCCCTACATTGGCATAAGGAACGGCATATTCGTTACCATTGAATACAACTGATATTCCACCGTGCGTTGCCACCTCATTCAGCATCTTGTAATCGGTGATACTGTCCCCTACTGCGATGACATTGCTTATCGCCTCTCCCTTATCTTTTGCTATCTCTCGCAATGCTTCTGCCTTTCGTTCCCCACCCACTACCTGCGTATCGAATATATTATATCCCAAAGCAGGGAGTTGATGGAAAAAGAATTCATCCAAACGATTTACTATGGGTTCAGGTTTGTCAATGTGTGAATAAAGCTCAATTATGTCTTCTTCCGCTTTTTTTACGGTATACAAATATTTCTTTGGTAAAGCGTTCTCTTTTAAAGAAAGGTTCGTACATCTAATTCGCTCAGGTTCAATTCCCAGCTTACGGCCTACATTGTAGGCGTGGTATTCGTAACTTGTTGATATGATGTAGATGTCCCAATTTTCAGCTTGTAAGAGTTCAACCAACTCTTTTGCTCCTTCCACTATCTTTGCGCGCTCGGATACTGCCTTTATATCTGTTTCGGTTACACCGTGAAGGAGAAGAAAAGGGACGATTAAGGCAAGGGTATCCCCGGGCTCGTAGCCTTCTCTGCCCTCCATTGAGATAATATCGTCGTATTTGCTTATAACCTCAAAAATGGAAGCGCCTTTTTTGCCTATGCCTCTCATCACCTCATAAGCATTGTCCTGCGGCGATAGTGGACCTTCGAGGTCGAAGAAAATTGTTTTCCTCATCGAAACGGTAAAAAGTCGTGATTTCAAATAAACATTAAAAAAAACAGAAAGCTTTAAATATAGGGTGTCCTAACAATATTAGATTATGCTAAGTCGCAAAGCGGAAGACTATCTCGAAGCGATTCTGAACATCGAGGAAAAGAAGGGATATACGAGGATAAAGGATATTGCGTTAGCGTTAAATGTCAAACCATCAAGCGTTGTGGAGATGGTAAAGCGGCTGGACGACAGGGGTTTCGTTAACTACCGAAAATATGATGGCGTTACCCTGACACCAAAAGGGGCGGAGATAGGAAGAGCCGTATGGGGACGGCACACCACGATAAGGGCGTTTCTGGAAATAATAAAAGTGCCGGAGCCAACCGCGGATAAAGATGCGTGCATAATCGAGCACGAGTTGGAACCGAAAACAATAGAGCAGATAAGGAATTTAGTGGACTTTGTAAAATCTGCACCTGACTATCCACAGTGGCTGGAGCATTTTGAGGTGTTCTGCAATACCGGCGTGCATCCCTGCGTGGAGGAGAAACGAAAAGGGAAAAGGGCATCGGTTGTCTAATTAAAACCGAACTTTTTTAGGCTTCTTTTACCAAAACCAAACGATTTTAGGGTGTGCTATTTATGTACCTAACGACATTTCCTGCATTTAGGGTAACCTAAATCCGAACAGAGGAGGATATGTAGATGGACGAAATGGAGATGACAAGGTTGATGAAGGAGCTGACAAAGCTGTTTCAGAATACGTCGGTGTCTAAAGAAGAGACCAAAGGCTGTTTGGGCCTGGGCATTGCATGGACTTAGATTTAGATTTAAGCTTAGACTTAGATGAACGGTTTGAGGTGATAAAACGTGAGTTGGGCTCGTGGTTTATTGAGTGCAATAATGGGGCAGAGGCAGGAGGAGATACGTTTAAAGACATCCCTATCTCTGCTCTTATCTGGTTCGCTGCACGTAATGTAACGGATAAAACGAATGGCAATGGCAATAGCAAAGAAATCGAGACGAGGATTTATACCGCGCTTCATCTGAGAGAACATCAAGCGTTGCGATTTTACGATGACCATTCACGTAAGTTGCCCGGTGGCAAAGCGGAAAACGTAATGAAAGAGCTAAGAACGGCGTTAGAAACAAATGACAAGCTTCAGCGTAATTATAAACGGTTGGAGCAGAAGAGGGAGGAACTGATTTCCGAGCGAGAAGCACTCAGGGAGGATAAAAGCAGGATTATTCATGAATTGGAAGAGCAGAGGCGATTAAATGGCAGATTACAGCGTGAAATAGATGAAGCGGGCGGTGAATCAATGCTTGAGCAAGTCAATTCGATGAAAAAGGAACAGGCGTTTTTAAGGGAAGAACGAAAGAGGCTGAACCGAGAAAACGCAGCGTTAGTCAAGATTTCATCTTCCAATTTCGGCGTTGTCAATACGCGAGAGGGAATGAAAATGACAATGGCAACGGCAGAGGAGGGCGGCAAGTTTGCAGCTTCGGCGTGTGATAGCCATGATAATATTGATGGTGGCAGTCCCGCCGAGTTGCCTCAGCTTAAGGATAGGAGGGTGGCGTATATAGGGGGTGTGGAGTCGCTTGAGTCGTGCTACAAACAAATGGTAGAATCTTTTGGCTGCCCCTTCTGTTACCACTGTGGGCACTGCGAAGGTGGTAAAAAAGCGATAGAGGGCATTGTGGACAAGAACGATGTGGTGTTCTGCCCGATAGACATAAACAGCCACAATGCCTGCCTGCTGGTTAAAAGGGCATGTAAAATGCGTGATAAACCCTGCTATTTTCTTCGCAGTTCCGGCGTGAGTGCGCTTAAGCGAGGATTGGCGAATTTTGCTGTGGTGGTCATTGGGAAAGGGCGTAGGGGCGCAGCACAAATCCTAATTTTATTAGGCGTTTTTTTTTTAGTAAAACCGAAGCTTTTTAGGGTTGGATTTTTATGTTCCTAACGTTTAAATAGGGATGGGAAATAAAAAAATGGAGCTATTGAGCGATATGAAACCGGATAGAAAAGCGGTCCCCCTCTCAACGCTGTTCCCAGGTGAACGGGGGAAAATCATTTCGTTAGGACATGGCGCTGGGATACAACGTCATCTCAGGACTATGGGGCTCATGGAAGGAAAAATCATTACAGTAATAGCGGCGCAACCTGCGAGAGGACCTTTCGTCATAGGCGTTGAAGGAACGCAGATAGCAATTGGGAGAGGTATGGTACGACGCATTTTAATCCAAAAAATATGAAAAAGATATCGTTAATGGGCTGCCCAAACGTTGGTAAGAGTGTTGTTTTTTCCCGCCTGACGGGTGTGAACGTGATTTCGTCGAATTATCCCGGGACGACAGTTGATTTTACAAAGGGGAATACGCGCATTGGAGGAGAAAAGTTCGAGTTAATTGACGTTCCCGGTACTTATTCCTTAGAACCAACTTCAAAAGCCGAAGAAGTGGCTCTGTACATGCTTCAAGAAGGGGATATAGTAATAGATGTCGTGGATGCAACGCATCTGGAACGGAATCTTTACTTGACACTGGAAATCATAGGTAGGAAAAAGCCCACTATCGTTGCTTTGAACTTATGGGATGAGACAAAGCACCTTGGCATTGATATAGACGTGGAAAAATTGGAAAAGTTGCTTGATGTGCCTGTTGTTCCAACTTGTGCAATAGCCGGGGAGGGAATAAAGGAACTCGCATCTAAGGTGGGTGATGCAAAGCCATCCAAAACCATCGAGCCGATGTCTGAAGGGGAAAGGTGGTTGAAAATAGGAGAAATCATCAAGGAAGTTCAGGTAGTGCATCACCGCCATCACACCATCTGGGAGCGTATAGCGGATACCACGGTGAAGCCAGTAACTGGCATCCCCATTGCGATACTCACGATACTCCTGACGTTTCTATTCATAATCGTGATAGGCAACTGGATAATTGAACATCTGATGGACCCAATTTTCTATAATTACTATGGACCATGGATTGTAGGTGCGGTAAATTCATTCTCGCCTGAAGGGCTGCTACACGATATATTGATAGGAAAATCCACCGTTGAATCTCTGGATTTCATGCAATCTTTCGGGCTTCTAACGACTGGATTATACGTCCCTTTCGACATGGTTCTGCCATTTGTAATCACATTTTATTTCATGCTCAGTCTGCTCGAAGATGTGGGATATTTGCCACGACTCGCCGTTCTCGTAGATACAGGTTTGCACAAATTAGGATTGCACGGCTCGGCGATCGTGCCAACGATATTAGGCTTTGGTTGCAACGTTCCAGGTGCGTTAGCAACACGCATAATGGAAACGGAAAAGCAGCGGTTCATAGCTGCAACGCTCATGGCAATAGCGGTTCCTTGTATGGCGCAATCTGCAATGATATTTGGAATTTTGGGTAGATATGGGATGAAATGGATAATCATCGTCTATTGCACCTTGTTAGTGCTATATATCCTTTTAGGCATATTGTTGAAAAAAATCGTCAAGGGCGAGAGTCCTGAGTTGTTACTGGAAGTCCCTTCATACCGTAAACCAGACCCCTTAACTTTACTAAAAAAGACATGGACCAAGGCGTATGGATTTCTCGCTGAAGCAGTTCCATTCGTTATATTAGGAGTCTTCATCGTGAACCTGCTGTATGTATTCGGAGTAATCGACGTTCTTTCAACGGTCTTCTCTCCAGTTCTCACGACTCTGATTGGTTTGCCAGAAGGAGCGATTGTCGCGTTGATAATGGGATTCCTTAGGAAAGATATAGCGATTGGCATGTTATTGCCCCTGGATATGAGTCCACAACAATTGACGATTTCCTGCATAATATTGGCTACGTATTTCCCTTGTATTGCTACGTTCGTTGTTATGCTCCGGGAGTTGGGCATCCGGGATATGCTCAAAGCGGCAGGATTGATGATTGTCATTTCATTGACGGTTGGAATAATCATGAGATTGATATTGATAGGAATCTGAAGATTTTCACTTCTTTTCTTGAGGCCCCTATTTGAATTCTCAGACAGCACCGAAGGGAGAGAGCGGAATTCATCTGGTTTTTTTCTCCAAAACCTAACTTTTTTAGGTTTCTTCAGCGAAACCGAAGCTTTTTAGTGTTGGATTTTTATGTTCCTAACTTTATAATAGAGATGGGGAATAAAAAATGAAACGATTGAGCAAAGTCGAACCTGAGGTAAAAGTAGCGGTAAAGAAAATAGATGGTGGTTTAGAAGTAAAAGGGCATCTGGAGGAATTGTGCATTGCAGAAGGAGCGGAGCTTACGGTGGTAGCCACTGAACCCGTGCACATGCACGTAGGACCCATTTCACTGAAAGTAGCAGGAAGGGAAGCAGTCGTAGCTCGCGGATGGGCGGATAAGGTGTATGTGGATAAAGAAGGCGAAACAATTCCTCTTTTAAGACTTGAGGCAGGAGATAAGGGGACGGTAAAAACCATTGAAGGTGGAGAAGTCTTTGAAGCTAATTTCGCTGAACTTGGCATAGAAAAAGGAGGAGAAGTTGAGTTCCTACGCCATCTCCCAGACGATACTGTGGTGTTCAAAATAGACGACCGTGAGCTAAGTATGGGCGAAGGTCAGGCATCGAAGGTGCTGGTAGAACGGGAAGGGAAAAACATCCAGATTAATTATCTCGAGGAAGGCGAGAAGGCGAAAATAAGCAAAGTAATCGGTGGAACCTCGCTTAGGGAAAAATTTGAACAAATGGGCGTAGCGGAAGGAAAAGAGATAACATTGGTCAGGAAGGAGATGCCGGCGCCCGTTCCAAAAAGGGGAACCTATGTGCTTGCGAAAATCGATGAGCAGTTGGTGACTATCGGACACGGGCTCGCAGAAAAGGTCTGGGTGGAATAAGTACAAAACTAAAAAGAGATGGAAGAGCAGACTCTAAGCGGAATCACGATAGAAGAGAAGGGGAATTCCATGAATAGGGGTGAGAGCGATATGCTAACGTTAAGCCAGTTGAAACCAGGTGAACAGGGCAGAGTCATGGTAATTGAAGGAGGTCGTGGCATTCGCCAGAAGTTGTTTCTTCGGGGTTTATTTGAAGGTAGTGTTGTTCGCGTGATTTCATGCTCTGGACCCGTTACCGTAGAGGTAGATAGGAACACGGTGTCTATAGGTCGTGGGATGGCGCAAAAAATTATCGTGAGGGGGATGTGAAAGGAATAAAATGGAAAAGAAGTTGAGTGAAATGGAATTTGATGAAGAAGGAACGATAAAAGAGATAGAGGAGACTTTAAGGAAGCAAGTAGCAGGTATGGGCATCAGAGAAGGTAAGAATATAAGAATGGCGACAAAGCAGCCCATAAAAGGACCGATAGTGGTAGAAGTAGACAAGTCGTTTACGTCTTTGGGATTAGGTGTAGCGGAAAAAATAGTGGTAGAGGTGTGATATAAATAGGTGGTAGAAGAGGCGAAATGAAAATCTTATTGATGGGGCATCCGAATGTGGGGAAAAGCGTTTTCTTCAACCGGCTGACGGGAGCAAAAGTTATGGAGTCAAACTATCCCGGAACGACAGTGGATTTCATGAAAGGCTGGATGCGTTTGGAAGGAGAAGATGTCGAGCTAATAGACGTGCCGGGGGCATTTTCCTTAGAGCCTAAGGACCGAGCAGAAGAAGTAGCGGTGGAAATGCTTGAGAAGAACCGAGATTCTGTGGTTGTATGCGTGCTCGATGCATCGAAAGTAGAGCGGGGTCTTTATTTAGCTCTGGAAATCATTGAACGCGGTTATCCTGTAGTAGTAGCGTTAAATATGTGGGACGTTGCAGAGGACAAGAATATAAAGATAGAAGTAGAGAAACTGGAGCGGATTTTAGGCGTGCCAGTGGTGCCAACGACTGCGATAAGTGGAGAAGGATTCAAGGAACTCGTTTCTAAGATAAAAGAAGCGGCACCTGTGAAAATAGAAAAAATCATTGAAAGCGCAAGTGGTGTAAACGTAGCTACGAGTGCGGGTGAAGGAGGTGGTGAAAGTGCCGCTGTCTGTGGATGAGCGATGGAATTTGATAGAGAAGATATCGAAACAAACGGTGGAGTTTGGTGCGCGCAAGCATACATTGAAAGATGCAATTGCGGAACTCACTGTTAAGCCGCTGACGGGAATACCAGTGGCAATTGCGGTTATATACGGTTTTTGGGCTTTTTTCGTTGAATTTGCAGGGACGCTGTTTACAGACGGCTTCATGGTCAGGCTTTTCGATGAGCACTGGCTGCCGTGGTTACAGTCAGTTTTTCCCGGTGGATTAGGAAACCCGTTCTATGCACTCATGGTAGATGCGGGACATTTAGAAGGGGGGGTACTTGTAGCCTCGGACAATTGCTTTGAGGCTTTTGGTATGCTTACCAGCGGGCTGTTCATTGTTTTTGGCGTAGTCCTGTGGGCAATACTGGCGTTTTATCTGGTGTTTGCAATCCTGGAGGATATAGGCTATTTGCCAAGACTGGCTGTTCTCGTTGATACGGTATTGCACAAAATAGGTCTGCACGGCTATGCGATTGTGCCCACTTTCCTTTCCTTAGGATGCAATGTTCCGGGAGTAACGGCTACGAGACCACTGGAAACAAGGAAACAAAGATTCATGATGATGACACTGTTAGCGATATTCGTTCCGTGTGGCGCGCAAATAGGAATTATGCAAGATTTAGTTCCAGAGCTGATGGGCTGGATTTTCTTGACTTTAGCCATAGGTTATCTAGGCTTTGGATTCATCCTTAACAAAATCGTGCCGGGGAAGTCGCCAGAGATTATAATGGACGTGCCACCTTATCAAATGCCAACGTTGAAAAACATTATGAGTAAGCTGTGGATAAGGACATCAGGTTTTCTACTCGTTGCGGTTCCTTTCGTTCTATTAGGATGTCTAATTGTTGGTCTTATGTACCTGACTGGAGCGATGGATTGGCTGGCGGCTGTATTTGGTCCGTTGCTAATGGGGTGGTTTGGAGTGCCATCAGAAACAGTAGCGCCGCTAATAGCAGGTTTTCTGAGGAAGGACCTGGCGGTGGGAATGCTCGGTGGTCTTATGGAACAAGGGATAATGACTACATTTCAGGTGTTCACATCCGTGATTCTGCTTTGTATCTACTTCCCATGCTTAGCGACGTTCGCACTGATGATAAAGGAAGAGAACTGGAAAGAGCTTCTCGGAAGCTTAGCTTCGCTTATAGCGATGGTCTTTGTTTACGGTGGCTTGATACATTTAGTAGGAATCATGCTGGGGGTGGCATAAATGAACGAAACGGAAGAGAATTTTGGACGGATATATTTTGCGGTTTTAGGTGCAGTGGCATTGGCGTTTGGTGTTGCGGAGCTGATCGCAACTGTGCCGGGAGAAGCGAGCTGGGGAATCATGGAGATGTCAGGCATATTCTTGCCGTGGAGGGCGATAATCCTCCTCTCTGTTGGGTTATTTTATCTAAGTAGCGTGAAGAACTTCGCAGAGGTACATCAGTTAGCAAAAGCGGTAATGGCGAGCATAATGATATGGATAGTTGCCGGAATAGCGATATGGGCGAGAATAGCAGGTTCTATTCCGGGAGAAGAGACGTGGTTTAACAGCTTAGAAGGCTTTTTAGCAAGTTATGCACCGCCGTATTGCCCGGAGATGTTTTTGCTGCCGTTCTCGCTGGTGATAGTGTATTATATCTTGAAGGAGAAGGAAGTGAAGTAATGAAAAAGCTGATTTTGCTGCTGGGTCTGGTGAATAGTAGGAAAAAAGCAATTTGAAATGTGTGATTGAAGGAGGGGAAATCACAAACACCCCCTCTTTTTTTCTCTTTTTATTTTTTTTTATTGTATATAAAGTATATCTCCTTTCTATTTAGGACGCGGATTTACGCGGATTTACGCAGAAAACTATTTTATTAAAATCCTGATTATCTGCGTTCATCTGCGTTCGATTATCAGAAATTATTTTTTCTTGCCACCTGAAACTTTTGCTTTAATGAACCTCCTGTCATATTTCATGTCCCTGTCCACATCCACGTTCAAGTTAAGCGACTTCTTCAGAAAGATTCGTTTTGAATATTGTGATTTTAATATTGATATTTATTGACCCTATGTTTTGTAACACTAAACGTATTTAAATAGAAAAAGATATTTGGATTGTTGAAGTAGATATTAAAAACAATAGGGGGTGAAAAAAAGAAGATGTTGAAAAGAAGAAAAAAGGCGACTACGATAGCAAC
>QEXZ01000038.1 GCA_003160755.1 Methanomicrobiales archaeon | reverse complement strand
AGCTTTCATCGGTTCTTCCATTACAGCGCACGTTTCAGCCGATATTTCTGCAAGAGAATCCAAGTCCCCTTCGCTTTCGCTCCCAAGTACTGTAACGGCATTAATAGCAGCTTCTTGAACACCCCAATCATCGTCTTTTAGCAGCTCTCTGATCAAAGGCAAATTTTCGTCCTTCATCCTTAGTGCCCGCTTTTAACGTATAATATTAAATTTTAAAGCTTATATAATAAACATGACAGCCGATATACCCCCACTGCCTTTTGTGTGGGTTCACGATGACGATGAAATTAGAATAAAGGGAAAGAAACTCAAGATAACATATATAGCAGAGCCCTCAATGCCACAGGAATTAACAGAAATTATCGCTTTTTTAATTGAAACCGGTCTTTCAAAGGCGGAGAAGATGCGAGAGATATTACAGATAATGGAGCGGATTTTAAAAGATGATGGAAGATTCACAGATATTGCAGCGGAGATGAAAAGCTACCGAGAGACAGTTTTTAGTCGCAGCATACCATTCACAATGATAGAAGCGAGAGCAATCTTAAGCAAACTCAGGAAATGGCAGAATACGATACAGCGAAGGTTAGGAACAGAAGAATGCGAAATTTGATTTTAAATAACTCTTTGATCAAACTTTCTTTAGAAAGTTTGTTATAAGAACGCCATCGCCTCCTTGCAAAACCCCCTCGCCGCTCCTTCTATATCACTGCTTTTGTATATCGCAGACCCAATAATAGCATACGCTTCTTTACCTTTTACCGCTTCAAATGCTTTGCTTATCTCTCCTCCCTGCGAACCAATCCCGGGCATGCAAAACTTCGGCTCGTTCACGATTTCCGATAGGAAACGATTGTATTCCGCAACAATACCGGGTTTGCTTCCCGGAGCTACGAAATATTCCACACCGCATTCTGCTGCGATTTTGTATATCTCTTTTGGTGCATCTGCGTCAATAAACCCCCCTTCTCTATGCAGGTACTTCTCATGTGTCATTTCACCGCCTACCCAGGGAACTAACCCGTTTTTAAATATCGCCTCGATAAACGCTTTCTCCGTGGCAGGGCCGGCCATCGGGAAAATAATAACCGCTTTTACACCTGCTTTTGCGCACACCTCTGCAAATTTATCGCCCATCGCCGGTATGTCCGTGCCAGCCTTTTGATGGTCGTAGATTACGGGCAAGTCGGTCTGATCTGCCGCTATCTCCGTCAGTTTCGGTAGTCCGTAGCGTAACGCAAGTGTGCACCCCACCTTATATCCCACGATTCCTTCAATCGAGCATGTCCGCTCAATTAACGTTTGGAATTCTTCCATCGTGGTTACGTCACACGCCGGGATTACGCCTTGCGTCACTTGAAATAGTTTTGCCATAACACTTTTTCTTTTTTACAAAAAGAAAACCTGTGCTAAAAGAAAAACAAAAGGGATGTTTTTACCGAAGGTAAAAAAGTTGTTGGTAAAGCTTTTCTTCCTAAGAAAAGGTTTGTGCTAAAAGAAAAAATAATAAATAATTTTTATAGAGTACTGATATTCTTAATAGACCGATGACAAGGCTAATGGTTCCGCATCCCGGGCATTTCTCCGCATTGAAGGAGATAATAGAAGCAAAAGAGTCGGAAGAAGGATTAGAGGAAGTGGAAGAGGTGTTCATGGGCGGGTCGCCGGAAGTAATGGGAAGTGGAAGAGGGGTACTGCATGCACCGCTTATTGACGAGATAAGGGAACAAACCGAATATGCGCATCAACACGGCATAAAAATGAATATCGTGATGAATTCCACGTGTCTTGGAGGTCATCATCTGACCTTCGAGGGCTATAAGATGTTCAAGTGGTATTTCCGCGAGCTGGATAAAGCGGGTGTTGACGGTGTCATAGTGGCAGAGCCATATCTCGTGGAGCTTCTGCGTGATTTCCCGATGAAGACCATTGTATCGGTTTTATCTTATGTTGATGCGCCACAGCGTGCAAAGTTCTTTGAAGACCTCGGGGCTGATGTGATAACGGTAGACACGAACATAAACCGGCATTTCCCGCTGTTGAGAGCAATAGTAAAAGCGGTTAACTGTGACGTGAGGGTGATAGTGAACGAAGGCTGTCTTTACCGGTGTCCTTTCAGGTATTTTCATTACAATCTCGCCTCGCATCTCAGCAGTTTAAACCAACCTCGCTCTCCTCTGTTCGCACCCGACTTCTATTTCGATAAGTGCATAAACATCCGTCTGAGAAACCCGACGCAGATAATAAAGTCCGCGTGGATAAGACCCGAAGACGTGAAGGAATACGAAGCGATAGGAATAAAGAGCTTCAAACTCTCGGGAAGGACAAAAACGGTAAACTGGATAATAGAGTGCATGAAGGCGTATTCTCACAGGTCGTTCAAGGGTAACTTGCTTGAAATTCTGGATTGCCCTCAAATGCTCAGGTTCATGTTTTACGTGGATAACGAAAAGCTTGAGGGGAGCATAGAACAATGGAAGAACTGTAAAAAAATCTGTAACGAATGTGGATATTGTGATAGACTTACACAGGAGGTATTGACCAGTATCAAATGAAAGTGATAGTTCCGCATCCGGGTCATTTCGCCGCTTTAAAGGAGATGATAGAAACAAAAGAAGCAGCGGGTTTGAAAGACGTATATGAGGTTTACATGGCAGGCTCTCCGGAAGTGGTAGGTAGTGGAAGAGCGATGCTCCACGGAGCGGCTATTGAAGAGATAAAAGAGCAGACTGCTTATGCGCATCAGCACGACATAAAGATGAACATTGTGATAAATGCATCATGCCTGGGCGGTTATCACCTTACCTTCGAGGGTTATAAGGTGTTTGAGTGGTACTTTGGGGAATTGAATAAGGCGGATGTTGATGGCATTACCGTGGCAGAGCCGTATCTAATTGAGCTTTTGAAAGAGTTCCCGATGGAGACGGTTGTTTCATGTGTAGCGCATGTAGATTCACCGCAACGTGCTGAATTCTTTGAGGACCTGGGTGCTGATACAATCACGGTGGATACAAACATCAACAGGGACTTCCAAACATTAGAAGCAATACTGAGAGCCGTGAATTGCGACATCAGAATACTTGTGAACGAAGCATGTCTTTATAAGTGCCCGTTTCGGTATTCGCATTTCAATCTCTTCTCGCACATAACCGCCCCCCGGTCTTCTTTTTTGAATGCACGAAACCAGCCCCTGAATACCTTTGGTGACTACTATTTTGATAAGTGCATGTCCATTCGCATGCGACAGCCATCGGAGATCATAAGGTCGCCGTGGATAAGACCAGAGGACATGAAGGAATACGAGGAGATAGGGATAGAAAAGTTCAAGATTGCGGGTAGAGCAAACGCGGTGAGCTGGATAATAAATTGCATGACGGCATACTCACGACGGTCATTTAAAGGAAACCTGCTTGAACTTCTTGATTGCCCTTCCGAACTCCGCTATACGTTTTACCTAGATAACGAACTCCTGGACGGCAGCATAAAACAATGGAAACGGTGCAAAAAGATATGTGATGAATGCAGGTATTGCGATGAGTTGACGAGCAAGGTTTTGAGCGTGGTGAAATGAAAGAGGGAATAAAATTTTATATTAAAAGTATTTATTGTGTTTTAGCGTTTTGGTGTATTTAAATTTAAAATATCTTGCAGAAAAATGAAGGGAGAGATAAGTGAAGGCAGGAAAAAGCTTGAGGAAGAGCTGAGACATCTGATAGGAAACATATTCGTGCCAGAAGCGAAAGTATTCGGGATGGTGTGTGGCTGTGTCGGCTTCGCAGCAGACCTGCGTGGGTTGCAATATGACGATGTAGACGTGTTCAGGGAGAAGATAAGTGCGATATTAGAGGAGATAAGCAAAACCGTTGGCGTTGAGCCCGAGTTTGTATATGCGAGAAAGCTGCCGGGTAGCGAAGAAGTGGTCACGCTAACGGTGAGGGAATTATGCGAACGATGCAAAAAGGAATTTGCAGGCTCTAAAGCTTCACCGCGACCTGACATAGTGGTATTAAAGAAGAAGGGATGACGAATAACGAACCGAAACGAGAAATAGCGTTATTATGGGATAAAGATACGCCTTTTATGCAGCACCTCGCCGATAAGGGGTTTGATTGCGAGCTAATAACACCGAATCTGCTTTTTGCCCCGTTCTTTTCATTTACCGGCTATAAGTTAGTAATAGTTCCGGCGGGATTTGGGAACGAACAATATTCGGGAATACTAAAGGGACTCAGAGCAAGTAGCGTGCCCATAAAAGATTTTGTAAAGGCTGGAGGTGTTCTTTTGCTATCCGGTGCACTTTCAAACAAGGACGCATACAATTGGCTCCCTGTAAAAATCGAATATGTGATGGAGAAGAGGCGGGTAAGAATAGAGGTAGTGAAGGATAACAAAGCAGCAGGAATCGTGGAAAAAGAAGAATGCATGTGCGATGGCTACTTCGAAGAGGCAGGGACAGAAGGGGAAGTAATATTAGGAATAAAAGACGGTAAAGATGAGAAAACGAAAGCGATTCTGGTTGTGTCTGAATATGGTGCAGGGGAGATTATTGCTACGACTATTCATGAATATCCATCTGAAAGGTTTATAAAACGTTGTTTAGGAAGAGAATAGTGTTTAATTGTCATTGGGATTTAGGATTTTCCACACTTTGTTGAGCGAATACAGTTATCCTAATATCTGAAGAATTATTCTTCTCGACCTTCTCTTATTGTCCAATTCGACAAACACAACCTGCTGCCACGTCCCTAACAGCATCTTTTTATTTCCGAAAGGCACGGTTAGCGAGGGCCCCAAAAAAGATGCCCTTACATGCGAATGCCCGTTCCCATCGTGCCATCTGAGCTCATGCTCATAGTCTATTCCTCGCGGGAATAATCTCTCCAACGCATCGGGTAAATCTTTCAACAGACCCGGCTCGTATTCAATGGTCGTCACCGCTCCTGTCGCGCCGGGCACAAAAATAGTTACCGTTCCATCCTCGATGCCCGACTCTCTCAGCTTGCTGTTCACCTTCTCAGTTATATCTACTATCTCCACTTCTCCTCTTGTATCGAACCGCAGTTCCTTCGTTACAACGCTCATTTTTCGCTCACCCTTTATAACCACAAGATTACACGGATTTTCACGAGAAACATTTACCAACAACTTTTTTACCTTCGGTAAAAACATCCCTTTTGTTTTTCTTTTAGCACAGGTTTTCTTTTTTATAAAAAGAAAAAGTGTATATATAACTTGAGTAAATTCATTATGGGAACTGAATACAAAGTTGTCATTTTTGACATGGACGGGACGTTTCTGGATTCACGTGGGGGTGGGACTGTAGCACACGAGTGGGCATACGAAGCATTCAGAAAGACGCTGAGCATTTATGGGTTAAATCTCAGCATAGCGGAAATAGATAAGTATTTTCTTGCCCCGCTATATTCTGATGGAGCTCAGGGCGTGAGAACATTCTGTGACAGATTTGAGTTAGATTGTGCGGAGTTCTGGGCACGCAGAGAGAAAGACGTTATAGAAGCGAAGATAGATGCGATGCAGCGAGGCGAAATAAAGCCCTGTAAAGGTTCTGAGGCGGTAATAAAACACCTCAGCATAAAATCGTATCTTGCGGTGGTGAGCGATTCACAACAAGCATGTGTGGACTACGCGTTAGAGCACTTCGGGCTGAAACAGTACTTCAGGATATGGTACGGGCGGCAGAGCGAGTTAGAAAGTCTGGATAACAGGAAGCCAAATCCTTTTTACATAAATAAGGTGTTAAGTGAATTAAACACGAGCAATGAGGAGGCGGTATTGGTGGATGATAGTCCTGTGGGTGTTTTAGCAGCCAGGAGGGCGGGCATTGATTCGGTTTTTATTTATAGAGGAGAGGAGAAAGAAGGATATAATTATAAACCAACTTTTTTAGTGCGAGGGATAGAAGATATAGGGGGGATTTTGTAATATGAGTATTGATATGACAGCATTAGATGAGATAACTGAAGAAGGACTGGGAATAGGTGGCGAGATAGACGCGAAAATAGAAACGCCGATGATTGTGTTGAATGAGAAGGCGTATGCGGAATCAATGGGGGAGAAGGGATTTGAACTCGCGGAAATATGCGAGGAGGTTGCGGATGAGATGGGGGCGAACATTGCTATCTGCCCACAACAAGCCGAGCTTGCGCTCATAGCTTCTGTGGTGAACATCCCTTGCTTCGCACAGCATGTTGACGCCGTGGAACCGGGCAGCCATACCGGGTTCACAACACTGGAATCCGTAAAGGATGCGGGCGCCGCAGGGTCGCTTGTAAATCATTCAGAGCACAGGCTGAAAATAGCGGACATAGAGTTCATCATAAAAAAGGCGGCGAGTTTAGACCTCTTAACGATTGTTTGCACGAATAATACCGGGGTGAGCCGGGCAGTTGCAGAATTGAAACCGTATGCAATTGCGGTCGAGCCGCCAGAGCTGATAGGAACCGGACAGGCAGTGTCAAAGGTGGACCCTGGGATTGTTGAGAATACGGTAAAAGAAGTGAAAGAAGTAGATAGGGAAAGCATTGTGCTCTGTGGTGCAGGCGTTACAAACGGAGAAGACGTTCGAGCAGCGATAGAGCTGGGTGCAGACGGCGTGCTGCTGGCTTCTGGCGTAGTGAAGGCGGTGGACCCGAAGGCGGTATTGCTGGATTTAGTGTCGGGATTGTGATAAACTTTTTTGCTTGCAAAAAAGTTTTAGAGTAGTATCTTTGTCAATCCAAACAGCATCTTCGGATTTTTTTTCGCGAGTTCCATCAATAACGCCGTCGTAGAGAACTCGGCTATGTTTACGCCCACTAAAGAGTGAGCAAGTGTATTGAGGTCGTTGTCCGATAATTTGAAGAAGAACTCCTTCGCTTTTAAGCCGGTCATCAGCCGTTTTTCAAACGCGTTTCGCCACCTGGTATCGTATTCCATTAATCGGTCCTTCGAGAAATTGTTTTCCTGCGATGCCTTCGCTATTACGTCACCCGCTATCTTACCTGCCTGTATCGCATACAAAATGCCGCCGCCGGTCAATGGGTTAACGTGTCTCGCCGCATCGCCGACTAAAATCAACCCATCCGCTACGCTTTCGGCAATCGGGCCGCTCAGTGGCACCGCACCGTACATCTCCGCCACTGTCTTGCCATCAGGAAACTTATCACGGGCAAACGCCTTCAGATAACCAATTGCACGGTGGTTTTCACCGGAAGCATCACCACTTATCCCAAGACCCACGTTTGCACGGTCTTCTCCTTTTGGAAATACCCATGCATATCCATGTGGTGCAATTTCACTGCCCACAAAAAATTCGGAATAATAGGACTCCAACTCTATATCGCACATAAGGAACTCGGCGCAGACACATATATCCGAAGGTCGCAACCTCGTGTCAATACCCGCCCACCTGCCTATTTTTGACTCCACTCCATCCGCAGCAACCACGACATTCGCATAAACGCGTGTATCCTCGCCCATACCGCGAACACAAACGCCTTTTGCGTATCCGTCCGCATCCGCTTTAATGACACTATACGCTTCTGTTTTGACTCGTACCTCGGCACCCGCATTTGCAGCTTCAATTGCAAGCGCTTTATCAAATAATCTACGTTCGAGCACATAGCCCACTTCCTCCATCTTTTCCCCGGACAAAGCCACTTTCGTGCCGTCTGGACCGTATATGTGCGCCCCGTTCACTTCTGCGCATATACATTTCTTATCAACGGAAACGAACTGCTCTATTTCCTTGCTTACGCCTTCCGCACATTTCACAGGCACGCCAATCTCCGGATTTCTTTCTATCAAAAGCACGTCTAAGCCACGCTCAGCGGCGGTTTTGGCTGTTACACTACCCGCAGGCCCTGCCCCTACGATTACAACGTCATATCTTTCCTCTTTCATCACGCAACAAACCTTTTTTTATAAAAGAAAGCTTTACCAAAGAAAGTTTTACCAAAGAGACATATTATTATTTCTAAAAGAAAAGCTTTACCAAAAGAGATAAGTTTCTTTTTCTTGATGGTTGGTTAAGTTAAAGGTGATGAGAATGGACAATGAATTTGAAATCGAAGAATTCACGGTTTGCTGGAACGTAGACGAGGAGGAATTCAAAGAAAGGACAAGGAATTACGAGAACGTCCTGATTGCGGGATTTCCGCCGATGGGGAATATCATACCATACCACATAAAGGAGTTTTTAAATGATTCTGAAAAGATATTGAGTTTGTATTCTTATGACTTCCCACCCATAGTAGAAGCGCGGGAAGACGAATTTGAAATCCCGCATGATGAGGTTTGGTTCAGTGAGGAGAAGCGGTTATTCTGTTATGTTGGCAAATATCCAGAGGTGGAGTATATTCCAAAAGCAGCATACAAACAGGCGGAATGCGTGGCTAAACTTTCAAAAGAGTTGGGCGTTAAGGAGTTATACACCGTAGGCGTAATTATACCCCTACAGGAACCTTTCAAACAGGAAAAAGAGGAAATAGAAGCTTATGTTGGCTTTTTTGAAGGATCAAAGAAAGAAATTCCTGCGGGGATTGAACGCATGACGCGAAAAAATATCGGCAGATTCTCCATCATTCGTAAAACGGGACTTCTACCGGGTTTCACTTCTAAACTCGGTATTGCAAGTTATTCGGTTCTCGGTGTGGGCGAATATCCCGAAGACCTACGAGCCTGTGCAGGTGCCCTTAGAGCGTTTAAGCGATTATCGGGTTTAGATATAGAAACGGCAAAGACCGAAGAGATGCTCAAGGAAAGTGCAGAAGCGGTTGAGAAGGGAATAGAGAAACAAAGGCAAAGAGCGAGAGCTGCTTATCGTGGTGAGGGTGTAGGAGCTGAACCATCTGATGCTTTGCACTATATGTATGGATAAACCTTTCTTATGTGGGGCTCTGCCCCACGACCCCGCAAGCCCAGTAGGGGCTTTAAAGAAAGCTTTACCAAAGAAACAGCAGTTTACATTCTTCTCAACGCTTCTTCCTTTAGCTTTTTCGCTCGTTTCTTTCCAACTCCGGGGACCATTTCCAACTGCGTTATATCTGCTTTTGCCACTTCTGCATGGTTCTGGAATCCCGCGGAATGCAATCCCCTTGCAATTACCCTGCCAACGCCTCTTATAGAAACCAAACCAAGCAGGTCGGTTTTAATACCGTGCCTTATCCGGTCCTTTAACATACTGAGTCGCGCACACATATTTTCCGCCTGAAGAAATTCTGCCATTCTCGACGCGGCATAACACATCCATCCCAGAACATAGATGTCGTTGTGTATTTCCCCGGGATATATTCCAAACTTCTCCTTCATCTCTGGGTACGTGCGTTCGCCAATCCATGCGTGTGCAACGATAGCACTGCCCAGCGCATAAGCACCACCGTACAGCCATTCGATATTGTCGCTAAGGTTGGCTGCTATTTCCATCGAGGCTTTCACCTTCAGCGGAACCACCTCATCACATTTGCATAAAAGCAGCAAGAGGTCGAAATCCGATATTTTTGTTCCTTTTTCTCTTTCCCAGGCATCCAAAGATAGTATGCCTTCTCTCAGCTCCAATGCGGACTTTGTAGACAAATACAGCCTTGAAGAAAGCATCCCGAAAACCGTAGCTTTTACTTCTTCTTCACCATTGCTCTTTGTCTTGCTCTTAGTCTTTGTTATGGTGATAAATCCTTCATCTGATAAATCCTCCAGTATGCAGTCCATCTGCGCTTTCACAAGTGCCATTTGAGTGCGGTTTTGATACGCATAGAAGGTACTATCGAGGAATTCGCGGATGTTCGCCCTGTCCGTGCCTATGTGATTCGCACCCGCTACGATAGTTGCGAGAATCTGCTCGGTCATCGCTGCTGCGGAAAACTGCGATTCTGTGCGTTCCAAATCGCCATTTATGTAAAAATCCTCTATCTCTTCACGCTCATCCTCGCTCCTCGCAACGATAAGACCTATTCCATATTTATCGTGTTCCGGTCTTCCTGCACGACCAAATACCTGTTTCACCCAGCACACGGGCATCGGTTCATTCCCTCGTCCAAGCGTGAAGAATCTATAATTCCTGATTAAAACCGTTTTTGCAGGTAAAGAAACACCCATTGCCAGGGTTGGTGTACAGCAGATTACTTTTAATCCCTCCCCTTTGCTCCTGAAACTCTCTTCAATCGCTTTTCGTTGCGCGGGATGCAGCCACGAGTTATGATATGCGACACCATGCCTGACCAGATCGCTGAGGTCGTCCACACCGATGTCCACGCGTTCTGCGAGTTCGTCCAGCTCCTTACTCGACACGGTCAGGTGTGCAGCGATTTTTCTTGCAAAAGAAGCCGAGCCTCTCTTTGTATTTACAAAAACAAGCACTTGCGAGCCCTCTTCCACTTCCTTCTCCACGCGTTCGATTATCTCGCGGTCGCCCTTTGCAGCCAGAAACACTTCCTCCTTCAACGGCACGGGTCTCCATTCAGAACGTATCAAGGATGCTTGCAGCCAGTTGCCTAACTCTTCTGCATTTGGTATCGTTGCCGACAGAGCAATGACCCTTACACGAGGATTAAAGCTCATAAACCGTGCCATTGCACCCTCTAACCTTGGTCCTCGTTTCTCATCCCCCAACACGTGCACCTCATCTACTACCACAACCGAAATCTGCCTTAACCAGGCAGGTTTTAGGCGTGTGAGTGAGTCCAGTTTTTCAAATGTGAGAATCACGATGTCGTATCTCTCGAGATACCGCGAAGAACTTTCGTAATCGCCAGTTGATATGCCAACTTTTGCAATACTGCCGTATTTAGCCTTGAAATTCTGATATTTCTCGTATGCCAGGGCATTTAGAGGTACTGCATAAAGACATTTTCCCGAAGCATGCAAAATTGATTTTAACATCACCAATTCTGCTAACAGCGTTTTCCCGCTCGCCGTGGGCGAAGCGATGACGAAATTTTTGTCCGTATCGAGTAGCCCCGCCCGTATCGCCTCTTCTTGCGGTGGGAACAGTTCTATGTCGTTAACATCAACAAAGACGGATTCCAGCCCTTTTAAATTCAAATCTGATAGTTTCATTGTATATAAAGTATAACTTCATTCTATTTGAGACACAGATTTACACGGATTTACGCAGATTTGTTTTAGTTTAACCGTGTTGATTCTTATCATCTGTGTTAATTAAGCCCTTTCAAGGCTTGCGGTGATGTTGGCAGAGCCCACAAGCTTTAATCTGTGTCAATAATTTATTTTCTGTTTTCTTGTCTTGTTCTTCTCGTTAGTACACACGTATCTTAACTTAAATAGAAGGAAGTTATAGATTAAACATATAGAATCAATGAGAAATGACGAGGAAGCAGAAGAGAAAGAAGGGGAAGAAAACAAAATCCGCGGGCAGGTTTGGAGCAAGGTATGGCAGGAAAATAAGAAAAGCCATTACTGAGATAGAAAGTAAGACGAACGCCGCACATAAGTGCCCTAAATGTGAACGGTACTCGGTAGCAAGGAGAGGCACGGGTATATGGAAATGTTCAAAATGTGGTTTTACGTTTAGTGGTGGAACCTATATTCCGCAAACCACCATGGGTATGACCGCACAGAGGGCGATAAATAAAATGGTGGATCGAGGGATAGAGATAGAGGCAGAAGCGGGAACAGCGGCAGAAGCAGGAATAGAATTGCCGGGAGGGGAGGAAGAATAAA
>QEXZ01000037.1:9939-12269 GCA_003160755.1 Methanomicrobiales archaeon | reverse complement strand
AAAGGTTTATGATAAGGAGATTCAACTGGTCGGATTTGGAAGACATTCTGGGAATAGAGAAGGAAGCATTTCCAAAGTCGCCTTACAGCAGGTTTACTTTCCTGTATTATTCAGCGGCATGCTCTAATACCTTCCTGGTATATGAAGATGAGAGAAAAAACGCGAATAAAATCACGGGTTATATTATCTTTTATCCTGAGGGGCATATAGTGTCTATCGCAGTGCATCCCGCGTATAGGAGAAGGGGTATAGGAGCTGAGCTTGTCGGAGAAGTTTTGAAAGTAACGAAAGGTAATGCGAGTGTGGAAGTCCGAGAAAGCAACGAAGTGGCAAAGGAGTTTTATACGCATTTAGGCTTCTTCCTACAAGCTATAATCCCAAGGTATTATGGCGATGAAGATGCACTTGTGATGATTCGGAGAGGCACTGACAGGGACACGAAGTGGAAATTAACAGAAAAGTAAAAGATGTGATGTTCTTCTGGAGTTTTTTCTTTTAGCACCAAAAGATTTTTTTTTTAACGTGGGTTCTTCTTCTAAAACAGTTTTGCGGAACTTTTTGCTTGCAAAAAGGTTTTTGTAATCCCGTATGCCATTAACGACCCAACACATCCGGAAACAAAAGCGGCAAGAATAAGTATTGGCACGTATTTTGGCGGTGCCCACGCGCCTGCATGAACACCAATAGCCATCCATGTAATCCCTAAACACGCTAAATTTCCTATACCTCCTCCCGTTACACCTCTAAATTTAGATTTAGATTTAGACGATTCTGACGCCGTTAACTCCACGAAAGCAGCCATTGAAAGCAGTGCTACAATCGCATAAACGCCAAACCAGATGGGTGAAACGATTCCATACCACGGCGCGATAAGCAGGCAAAAAGAAGCCGTTAAAAGTGCAGTAACAACCCCTGCATATCTCTTCTTTATCATCGCTTGTGCCAGTGCCACCCAGAATACAAAGATAAAACCGCCTAATAACGCCATTCCCGCCGCAGGTCCCGGTACGCCAAGCCATTGAGTAAACGCTTTTATCGGAAGATATGTGTTTAGTAAAGCGCTACCAAGAGCAAACAACGCTATCGTCCCGAGTTCATATACATCGAAATAAGACCTTTTCTCTTTCATTTTTCTTATAACCACAGATTATGCAGATTCTCACAAGAAACCTTTACCAAAGAAACAGGTTTTTTCTTTTAGCACAGGTTTTCTTTTGTAAAAAGAAAAAGTGTTGTGTTAATCTTGTGTAATCTCGTGGTTCCATTAAATACTTTTTTTATTTTCACCACCAGCATTTGCCGCATACAGGATGCACCCCCATGTTTTTAATAAACCCTCTATACTCTTGTGACCTCAGAATGTCTCCAATTCCTCTCTCACTCTCAAGCACATTACCCATTGAAAATTCCGGTAGGAAACAGCAGGGTGTTAGTTTACCATCCCAAGTGACAAACACGCTGTACTTAACGATTCTGCAGGGCAAAGAATGTCTCTTGGGCAAATAAATCTCAAACTTTAACTCCTTTTTTAATTCGTTCACCGCATGAAATAATCTTTCCTCCTCGTTTTTCGATACATATTTTACATCAGGGTCTACATTATAAACATTAAAAAGCCGGTGAAGGATAACTGCGTCTATTCCCGCTTCTTTCGCAAGTTTTATCATGTCCGGGATTTCATCATAGCTTTCATCGTATATCGTGATATCAAGATACGTTTTTGGCGTTTTCGAGTCCAATCGTGCCTTTTCGCTTTTCAGCTTTTCCAGCTTGGGTATGAATTTCAGTAATACATCCTTATCGTATATCCCGAAGGCGATTTCTCGCAGACCCGAGTCAAAAACATTACCGATGTTTTCTTCTATCAGCGTTCCGTTAGTGGTAAGATTTGTATGCACGCCTTTCGCTTCCGCATATTTTATCATTTCAAATACCTCCGGGTTCAATAGAGGCTCGCCCCAGCCGTGTAGTGCAACGTAGCGAAAGTTATACGAATCCACTATTTCCTTGAAATTATCCAGGGATAAGGAACCAACAGGTCCTTCAAGATTATTTCTCATGCACATTTTACAGTTTAAATTGCATTTCCGGGTGGGTTCTATTTGCAGCGTTAAATAACTAAACAGTCGCTTGAACATTTTCGGGAGGGGAAAAAATAAAAAAGGGAGAAGTAGAAAGCGGATTCCCGCTTACTCCTCTACCTTTCCAAGGTTTAGTCGTTTTAGTGGATGGATGTAGTTCGCCACAAAGATACTGCCGAGAACGACAGCACCTATGACTTTAGCTGCTATTGCTGCTTGAACAGCAATCGCCCCACCCACTGCTGCTAC
>QEXZ01000037.1:0-9839 GCA_003160755.1 Methanomicrobiales archaeon | reverse complement strand
GGTTTAGTCGTTTTAGTGGATGGATGTAGTTCGCCACAAAGATACTGCCGAGAACGACAGCACCTATGACTTTAGCTGCTATTGCTGCTTGAACAGCAATCGCCCCACCCACTGCTGCTACCGTTATTGGTGCGCACATTTTTGGTATATACCTCCTATTTGTTATCTCTATTTTAGGTATATTTAAGACTTTCGGTTTTTATCTATTTTTTATTTATGCATTATTCTGATTTTAGATTGATTAGTATTATTAGAAGGGCTACTTCTCGTAAATAAGGCATAAGAACTCTACGAAAAAAAAAGGAAAGGGAAGGAGATAGGGGGTGATATTACGTTTACCCCCTCGCTTCCCCGAATTTAAAATTTTCTTAGCGGGTTATACTATGTCTTTCTTCTTCTCGCGGCATACGCGACAATGCCTGCTATGGCTATGGCGGCAATTACTGCGAGTCCTGGGATTGACGGTGTTTTTTCTGCGGGTGTCGATGCCGGTGCCAGTGTAGCTCCGGGTTCTGGCATGATGCCCAGCTCGACTAACGGATTTACGCCAGCGCTCTTAAGCTTTTCTATTTCAGCAGGGCTTTCCACTGTAAAGCTTTTTAGTGTTGACACGAAAGTTTCCGGCTCGTCTAGGTAATCCATCATGAAGAGGTCCATCTTTAGCCTCACCCACCACCACTTATAGGTGTCAAAAGCTTTGAGGTCTTTACTACTTACGTCACCGCACATTTGAAATGCCTTATCCCAGTCAAAAGCCACAACTATTCCTTCTCCTTTTCCCGTTTTCAGGTCCTCTTTAATAATTATGTTGGCAACGTTTTTCGCCTCTTTTGGGAGTGCCGCCTTTTGCTCCGCAGTTAGCCACTTTACAAATGTCCGCTTATGCCCCACGTTAGTTTCAAAGATTATTATTAGCGCATCGTCCTTGCACCAGGGCGGAATTGCTATGACCGTGTATTCTTTCCTGGGATTTGCAGCGGGGAGTTCCTCTTTCACGTATTCCGCTATCAGATAGCCACTCGTCAGCCCGGGGCAGATATGGTCATGAAGCTCAGCCACTTTAAGGAAATCATTTGGCAAGCCTTTAGCCCAAACATTACTCAATGTAATCAAGCTGAATTCGTTTCCACCGAATACCTTTGCAACCATCTTCTCCTGCCACACTTCCGGGTCGCTGAGCAGCTTATCTGCATCTATATTCTCTTTCGCAATCCGCGTGAAGATTTCCTCGTCCTTGAGGCTCATGAAATCGCTTAAAGCCGCTTCTCTTTCTGTCTTCACTCTGTCCAGATAGGTTTTAAGAACTTCGCTATCGGCTTCGAGATAAACGCATTCTTTGCTCTCTTTGTCGAAAAAGGCAAACCAGAGCGGAGAATTGTATGGCTTGTGCACATTTATTAAATTCGCTTTACCTCGAGAAGCACCGCTGGTTAGCGTTACGCCATTGAGCGCTTTTTCCGTGGTATAATCGCCTATCATGGGCACATACCCCGCGTCTGTCAGTGCCAAAATGTTTGAATCTCCTTTGCTAACTTGCAAATCATTCATTGCTCTATCTGCAGCTTTGAACCCTACTAAATCCATCACTGATAGTTCATCTTCTCCAACGGAGTCAACTACCGGCTTTAACTCTGGATAATCACTGACGAGGCTCCCTTGTGCCGAACCAGTTACAGCGAATACACTACACAAGAATATTGCTAAGACCACTACAGCCAATTTTCTTTTCATCATTTCTTTTTTTTTTCACCTCCTATTTTTTTTAATACCCAATTCCATAATGAAAATATTTTTTGCTATTTAAATAGCTTTGGTATTATTTCATCTTGAGTATTGAGGCATTGGTATGCATTCCATCACAGCTAAATTAGAGAAGTTATCTTCGCTCGCAAGAAACAAAATCAAATATCTCAGTGAAAAAGTTTTTCTTAGCGTAGCTCATTTATTAAACGGTGAAAAAACAGCGAAAATGGAAGAAACGGAGACAAGGGCAAAAATAAGGAAATATGCGCTGCAGAATGCCGTGAAGTACGAGAAACCACCAAAAGAGGATGCAGTGGTGAAGAAGGTTCTTGCTGAACATCTCGAATTAAGGAAGGATGCGAAACGGGTCTCGATATTGGCGAAAGAGGAGATAAAGAGTATAGAGGCAATGAGCAAGGAAGAACGAGTGGAAGAATTGACTAAGATAGCTCCGGAATTGGTAACAGAGCTAACAGTGAAAGCGAAAGAGAAAGAAAAACGTGAACCGGGACTCCCCGAACTGTCTCTTGCGGAAGGTGAAAAAGTTGTGATGCGATTCGCACCTAACCCTAACGGCGCTGCGACGCTTGGCAGTACGCGAGGCATAATCGTGAATTCGGAGTATGTGAAGATGCACGATGGTAAATTCATTCTGAGGTTTGACGACACCGACCCTGTATTGAAACGACCTTTACTCGAAGCTTATGACTGGTATCTTGAGGATTGTGCGTGGCTGGATGCCGAGCCCGATGAGGTGGTAGTGGCGTCGGAACGCATGGATTTGTATTACAAATATGCGGAAGAGCTGCTAAAAAAAGGAGTGGCGTATGTCTGCTTTTGTCCTGCAGAGACATTTAAGCAGTATAAAGACCACAAGCGACCCTGCCCTCACAGGGCTGCCGATATTGAAGCGAATATAGGATGTTGGAAAAAGATGTTAAATGGCGTCTACGAAGAAAAAGAAGCGGTTCTGAGGATAAAAACGGACATGGCGAGTGCAGACCCGGCTTTACGCGATTGGGTCGCACTCAGAATTTTAAAACGGGCGCATCCGAGGGTTGGCGATAAATACGTGGTGTGGCCAACGCTAGATTTCGAGTCGGCGATAGAGGACCATTTGCTCGGCATAACGCACATAATACGTGGAAAAGACCTGATGAAGTCGGAAAAGCGGCAGCGGTTCTTATACGACCATCTCGGCTGGCGATATCCAACGACAATGGTTTGGGGCAGGATAAAAGTACAGGAATTCGGTAAATTAAGCACTTCCGAGCTGAGAAAGAGGATAGAAAATGGCGAATACGAAGGGTGGGACGACCCTCAACTGCCAACGCTAAAGGCACTTCGCAGAAGAGGGTTTCAGCCGGAAGCGATTCGGAAGTTCTTTATCTCTATCGGCGTTACTCAAACCGATATCGCAGTGAGCATGAAGAACTTGTATGCAGAGAACAGGAAAGCTGTGGATGCACTCGCATTGAGATACTTCTTTGTGCGTAATCCGAAGGAGATGAAACTAAAGGATGGGCTATCCTTTGTGGCTAAGGCATTGAAACATCCTTCAAAAGAGGATTACAGGGAGATAAGAACAGGCAATACGGTTTACATAAGTGGTGATGATTTCGCTAAACTAAAACAGGGACAACGAATACGGCTAAAATTCCTCTGTGATGTGGAAATAGAGCAAATCGAGCCCCTGGTTGCGAACGTCGTAGAAACACCTGCAGAAGACGTCTCGATTATTCAATGGGCGCCATCAGAAGGTATAAAAGTCGTAGTGAAGAAGCCTGACGGGACAGACGAAGGCATTGGCGAGCCTTTGATTGCTTCGGAACTTGGCAATGTGGTGCAGTTCGAAAGA
Organism: Methanomicrobiales archaeon; assembly: GCA_003160755.1. Taxonomy (GTDB): domain Archaea; phylum Halobacteriota; class Syntropharchaeia; order Alkanophagales; family Methanospirareceae; genus QEXZ01. The sequence goes on along the minus strand of QEXZ01000037.1, from coordinate 6,238 downwards.
TACGGGTTCGTCAGGATTGATTCGGTAGTGGAAAAAGAGAAGGGAAAAGAAGTAGTGGCATATTTCACGCATTAAAACAAACTTTCTTAGAAAGAAAGTTTGATCAAAGAAGCTCATTTAGCATGCTCTCTGATATAATCCATTAATGCTCGTTTAGTAGAGAACCATTTTCTTCCAATTTTAACTGCATCTAAAAATCCCTGTCTTGCTCTCAGCCCGAGATATTCCTGTGAGTATGGGCACTCCTTTACCTTTGCCAATTCCGCAAGAGAAATCAGCTCGTCTGTGCCACCAAAAATCGCCAAATAGAGCGTTAATGACTCGTCTACGGATTTAGCGATTTCCCGCCAATTGTTATCCCTTCTTCAAGCACGAGTTTGGTTTCTTGAAGTGTGAGCGTATTGCCTTCAATAGCATTTGAATGATAAGTACGCAGACCACGCTGCATTGAAATCTATTCAACTCAACCCGGCATCAGACTTATCTCTTCACCCTTCGTGTATATCTTTACCTTCTTCCCCTTTTTTTCAGGGTAAATCTTAAATCAAAAGAAGGGGATATTTATAATGGGAAGATAATATGCTTAATCAGAAAAAATGCGGGAGAGAAAAATATGGTGGAAACCAAATTTGAAAAGATAGAAGTAGATATTCCACGCGATATAATCTTCGTTCTGAGGCGATACCACCGACCTGATGAGCTAAAAGGAAAATTAAAATTAGCTCTCGCCATCCTCTTATTTCAGGAAAAGGTCATCTCTCAAGGGAAGGCTGCTGAATTAGCTGAACTCAGCAGGGTAAAATTTATCGAAGTCCTGAAAGAGCACAGCATACCGGTATATGAATACAATGAGGAAGACTACCAGAGAGATCAGCAGGCAATAGCTCGGTATCGTGAATTGGTGGGGAAATGAAAAAGCAATTCAGAGTAGTAGCAGACAGTAGTTGCCTTATTGGGCTGGCAAAAGTCAAAAGATTTGAAATATTGCGGCATACCTTTTCAGAGATATTTATTCCTGAAGCGGTGTATTATGAAGTTGTGGTTAAAGGCAAAGGCGAACCGGGTTCAGAAGATACTGAGGCAGCTATTAAGGAAGGTTGGATATTGAAGAGAGAAGTTAATGATAAAATTGCGGTTAAAGCCCTGTCCTCAATACTGGGAAAAGGGGAATCCGAAGCTATCATCCTTTCCAAGGAATTAGATGCCGATTACGCCTTAATCGATGAAAAAATAGCAAGGGAACAGGCAGAACTCATGGAAGTAAATGTAATAGGTATTTTAGGTATTCTCGATTTGGCAATAGAACAGGGGATTTCCATAGATAAAAGGGAATTGATTAATCAGCTTAGAGAAGAAGGATTTAGGATAAGTGAAAGACTTTATAAACGGATATTCCCTGATTAGGGAAATTCGTGACCAAAACAAAATAAGCAAGTTTTTTATACTTCTCTTCGCATACACATAAAGCGTGATTGCAAATGGAAACAGAAACAGTAAAGATAGGATTTGTGAAATTAGGGAATATAGGAATTTCGAGAATAGTGGATTTATTGCTGGACGAGAGAGCGGATAGAGAAGATATAGACGTTCGTGTATTGGGCACGGGAGCGAAGATGACACCAGAAAATGCGGCTGACACTCCGCGCCTGCTGGACTGGGACCCCGATGTGGTGGTAATAACCAGTCCCAATGCTGCACTTCCAGGTCCTAAGAGCGCACGTGAGATGGTGAAGGAGAAAGGCAAGCCCTGCATTGTTATTTCCGATGCACCTGCGAAAAAGGCAGTGGATAAGTTAAAAGAAGGCGGATTTGGATACATTATCATTCCCGGGGACCCGATGATAGGAGCGAGAAGGGAGTTTTTAGACCCCGTAGAGATGAGTCTGTTCAATGCTGATGTCCTTTCTGTTCTGTCCATAACGGGCGTAGCAAAATTGGTGCAGGAGGAGATAGATGCTGTTATAGAAGCGATAAAGAAAGGCGAAGAAGTGAAAGTACCACAGATAATAGCAACTGCGGAGCGCGCGGTAGAACGAGCAAAGTTTTCCAATCCGTATGCAAAAGCGAAAGCGATCGCAGCTTACAGCATGGCGGAGAAAGTAGCGGAACTGGACGTAAAAGGGTGCTTCATGATGAAGAACCCCGAAGAATACGTACCTGTGGTAGCGGCAGCGCATGAACTGTTAAGAGCAGCGGCAAAGCTTGCCTTCGAAGCGAGAGAAGTAGAAAAACAAACTGATAGTTTAGTTCGAGAGCCACATTCACGAACAGGGGCGATAATGAAGAAGGAGAAATTGATGGAGAAGCCGAGTGCGTGAGTGATTCCTCACGCCATCTCTCTTTTTATTTTTTTTTTCGATTTACCGCTGAGCCCACAGAGAATCAGAAAAATCATCCACTCCATCTCCGCGCTCTCTGCGGTAAACGATTCCCAAAAAGCACATTAAAAAGTACTCCCACCAGTGCTGTTCTATCACGCCTTGCGGGAAATCAAATCCAAAAACAGGATAGAACAGTGTTATCCCCAGATGTCCACTACCTGCTCTTGCCTTAAAACTCCGTTTGGTCCAGCAGCAAAATAAAAGCCAACTCCGATCAGAATAATCCCCAAGAGTCTCGCTCCAGCACCCTCGATTAATCCTGTTAGAAGAAAAAGAATACCTACAGCTACTGTAACTGTAACCAGTGTTTTCTCCGCCCGAGTAGCCATGATAGGTCATATAGTAAACTTAACGTTAAAAAACTATCGATTTTTTCTTAGGCTCATAATTCGGTATGATTCAAGTATGCTCGAGTTTGCTCATGGAAAAATGCAATACTAAGCGGGTACGAGTGTTTGAGTTTACGATACGTAAACATCTATTTCATCATTAACAAACCAAGAAGTTTCCGCGAAATCTTTTTCGTCTCCGGTATCCAGTGAATATAGATATACTTTAAATGTGCTATCACCAATGGGTGTATTTGGTTTGCTTTCTGCACGAAATTCAAAATCCCCTAAACCATTAGGATTCATCGGTTCTATTAATTTGGGCTCCGGAATATTCCAGTACACCGCCCCGCCCTTAGTTATAATTTTTACTCCAACTTTGAACTTGTTTTCAGGTGTGGTCTCCTCGCCTGCATTTTTAATTGTGACCTTGATATTAACAGATTCTCCCGGGTTGATCTTGTTAGGTTCGCTTTCAAACTTAGCAAGTTCATAATCCGGTATTGTTTCTAGACATCCGGAAAGTAATACTGTCAAGACAAGCAACAGTACAATCGCAACATATTTTTTCATCTTTCAATGTTTTTTAGTTTATCAATATATAAATACTTTTAGACCCTGCTTGATTTCATGTAAGCAGCGGGTGTTTAACCCGCTGCGAGCTGAATGGAGAGATGCAACATATCTTAAAAGCTTTAATTAAGGGTTGGAGGTGGTTGGGGAGGAGGTAGAAAGAATTAGGAAAGGAAGATCCATTTTTGTCTATTTACCCTTTTGACGTCCCATATTCTTCTATTTGTTTCTATATTGAATCTATTTGGATTTTAGGGGATGAGAGAATAGTAGTGAGCGGTATTTATTATAGCCTAATCAGGCACTATCTAAAAATCTAGTGATTTTTAAACTTTTCATCCTCTGCATCCGCCATTTTCATCACTTTTGCATAGAGTAAACCACTATGAAGTGATTCCCCACCGACTTTCTATCCAAAACCCCATATTTTCATCCAGAATAGCACCAAAATCTCAAAAACAACCAGTTTAGCAAGAAAAAAAGCGATGGCTACCGCTAACCTGTTTTTTACGATCACGTAAATTTGAATCTGGAATTAAACTTCACCCGGAATCCAAAAACGGCATGAACCTCAAAAACGCATCCAGAAGTGTCTTCTTACATCTGCCCAGTATCCCTGCCCTCTTCATTGCCGAAAGCTTCATCTGATTCTCAATTCCCTTATCAGTCCTGAGCTGCTTCTTTCTGTGCGTCTTCAGGCTCGTTGAGTAGTAGTTTTCGATCCGGTTGTTCGTAGCTGGTGCACCTTTCACGAAATAGAACGCCGTGAAATGCTCCCACTTCTTCTCGATCATTCTCAACCGCTTCTGCACGGGCTTCTCAAACAAATCTATCTCCTCCGTCAACGCATTAAATATTACCAAAGCTTCAAGATATGGCCGCTGCTCTAAATTCTTTTTTTCACGCCTACGGCTCAGCTCCTGCTCGTGCAAAAATTTCCTGAAAACCACCATCTGCTTTTTGAGCCATGCCCGATACGCCTTCTCATTCCCTTGCTTCATCACCTGCTCTTCTTCCGCCATGCCCTTCAAGACCTTGATTTCTGCATCCCTGTTATAGAAAATGTTTAACAGTCGGTATTTCATCAATTCCTGCTCAATAGTCGTGTTCTTTGGAAAATCACCGACGATTAACTTGTTCAGGTGAAGGAGACAGAACTGATGAATCAAGTTCTCACCGAAAAACTCTTCGAAGACCCCCGGATAGCTCGGGTAGAGGTCGGTCACAACAAACGTGCGCTTCGTCGGGTCCAGATACTGCGCAAGAAAGACTGCAATGGTCTTTGGGTCTTTCGTGTCGTAAAGTTCCTCGGCGATCGGGCGACCGGTAACGCCGTCCAGCAGGGTCAGGCGGAATTTCTGTGTCCTGCCCTCCTTCGGATGCTGTTCGTCATAGAGAACAATCTGAATATCTTCTACGGGCGGAATAGCAGTTTTCTCAACTGAGTCGTTGAACGCATTGAAGATGATATCCTTTCCTCGTGGGTAAATGAGTTCCATTATCGAAGAGATTCCTTGATATGAGACATGGTGAAGTCTCATAAGCTGGTAAATACCGTCTAAAACATCGAAGAATTCCCCCTTCTGTTTTTCCCAGAAGCTACGTTCTTCCTCTCTGGTTTCCTCGCAAGAGGGACAGATGTACCTCCCGATCTTGACACTACCCAAGCCTATTTTGCAGTAACTGTTGTAGCCGTTGCGGTTCATTCTGGCGCCGCATTCAGGACACGAAGGTGGCACCGTTCGACGAAAAATCCCATCTGCGGTATACTCGAAATCACCAGGGTACTCCCCCTAAGATTGTGTGGAGTACCTCTATCTGCGGAAAGTTTATTAAATTGGTGTTTACAAATACCATTTGGGTCACCATGGATATATTCTCTTTCGGATGTTAAAAATCTTCCGAAAGAGTGTATCCTATTCTATCACTAGAAAATTAGACTGTGCCGCCTAATCATATCTTCAAGTGATGGATTGGTGGTATTAACACCATGACAAAAGAAGGATACACACACATTATAGTGCCAAAGGAACTACATGCGATATTGAAGAGAGAAGCAGAAACGAGGGGTGTGAGTATTGCCAACGGCATCACTGAAGTTTTAGCGAGTGTTCAGCAAGTTGGGGCCCTTATGTTTAGTGAAATGAGTATTAATACTTCTAAAAAGGCTTCAGAAGGCTTAAAAGTTAAAATAAATGGGCCCGATGCGATTCGAACGCATGACCTTCGCCTCGTAAAGGCGACGTCATTCCAACTAGACCACGGGCCCTCTTCTCTATCACGGCTGATATAATTTCAAGCCCCCACTATTTAAAAATCTTTTAGTTATTGATTCTTATCATTAAGCCCTTTCATGGCTTGCGGGAATGTGGGCAGAGCCCACAAGCGTTAATCTGCGTCCCTAATTTATTTTGCCATCACTCTTCAACCGACTCGCTATCTCGTCAATAACCTCTTTTAAATTTTCCTCGTTATCGTAATCTTCCAATAAGTTCTCTTTTCCTTTGCCCCGCTTCTTCTCCCTAACCACCAAAATAAGGTTCCGTATCGCTCTTTCCACATCATCCACAATACTTACCGTAGCATGTAAAGAAGTCCTCGATAACGGATTCAAATCAATTGTTATTACCTTTTTTCCCATTTCGACAAGTGCTTCGCATCTGTCACCGTCTTCAAGAGGCGCGAGAACCACATCGGCGCTGTAAATCCCTTCGCGGTCCGCCCTTGCCCGTGCATGCGCTATCCCGGGTATTCTCGCATCTGCTCCATCACCAAGCACGTTCTTCGCTCCTTGTTTCTCCAGCAGCTCCTTTATTTTCATCGCCCGCTCTTCGGTTCTGTAAAAGATATTTACCTCTAAAGGGGCATTTGTCAATTCGCTTAACTCAATTATCTCCTTTACCGCTAATGCTGCAACGTTCCCATTCACGGAAATCACGGGTCTCTTCGCAGCAA
>QEXZ01000036.1 GCA_003160755.1 Methanomicrobiales archaeon | reverse complement strand
TGTGCGCCTCATCCGCCTTCTCCCTTACCCTATCTGCTTCTTTAAATCCATCAACCATCTTATCATGGCATTCGTGAGAAAGTTTCACGTATTTTATCGCATCTTCATGGTATTTATCCGCCTCTTTACGGTATTTCTGCGCCTTTCGCAGCAATTCCTTCGACTTTTTGTCCTTCTCCAATTCCTTTTCCATTTTCTCGAATTCCTTCCTCAACTCTGTTATCCTCGCCACTAATTTCCGCTCTTTGTCCTTGCTGAGCACTTCCACCTGCTGTTTCAGCTCTAACTCGTCTATCCTTCCCCTGAGATTTTCAAAAACCTGTATGCTCTTCAAGTCATTCTTCTTCCGAAACTTCTCGACCTTCGAATAACACGTAGATGTTTTTCTGTTCAATTCGCCTCGTTTTGCCTTATTCTCCTCTATCAGCTTCTCATATTCTTCTCTTTGCTTTTTAAAACTCTTCGCACGCTCTACTGCCTCTTTTATTCGTCCATTCAACTCGTCCCTTAACCCCGACCATTTGTTCGCTTCGATATTTAACTCGGTCCTTCTCCTCTTATATTCCTCTGCTCTCTTTATTACTTCCGATCTCCGTTCAACTAATTCCTCAAGCATTCCTGTTTATATCCCTTATTCATATTCTTTATAAATAAATACTTTCTATTTTTTTACCATCAAAACAATACTGCACACGCTGAAAATCTTTTCTTAACTCCATTATCTCTTCTTTTATCTTCGTTTCGTCTTCTTCCTCTATCACCACTCGTCTTATAAAAGATGCTGTTTCTCTCATCTCCGACTCCTTCATCCCTAGCCGTGTGAGCTCTTGCACACCCAATCGGATTCCCGATGGCTCTTCAGGCGTTTTATCGAACGGCAGCATGTTCTTATTTGTTATTATATTTGCCTTTTCCAATTTCTTTGCAACCGCATCCCCGCCTCCATAGCCACCACGGACGTCAACTGCAATTTGATGTGACTCGGTGAAACCTTTATGCTCGCATAAAACGTTGAATCCTTCATCATATAAACCCTGCGCTAATGCCTTTGCATTTGATAGTATCTGCGATGCATACACCGCGCTAAAATGCTTCATCTCCGCTAATGTGACTGCCAGACCAGCAACGTGATGCAAATGATGGTTGCTCACTGTCCCCGGGAACACGGCTTTGTCTATTTCGTCTTTCAACGTCTCTTTACACAGTATTATCGCGCCTTGAGGACCCGGAAATGTTTTATGCGTGCTGCTCGTGACAACGTCGGCTCCCTCTCTTAGCGGGTCTTGAAATTTCTTACCTGCAATGAGTCCCAATACGTGGGAGGCGTCGTACACTATCCTTGCATCCACTTCATCCGCGGCCTCCCGCGCCTCCCGAACCGGATGAGGAAAAAGAAATAGACTGCCACCAAGCAATATTAGCTTTGGCTTCTTTTCTTTTATCCCCTTCACCATCTTATCGGTATCTATGTTCATCTCGTTTTGGTCAAATGGAAGCTCGTCCAGCTTTAAATTCCGTATTGCAGGTACTGAATAACGCGAATGGCTTATATGCCCCCCATCAGGCACCGACAGTGCAGCTATTTTATCTCCCGGCGACGTAAGCGCAAAAAGAGCAGCTATATTCGCATTTACACCTGAAATCGGCTTTACATTCACATGCTCCGCTTCGAACAGCTCCTCCGCATACCGTATTGCGAGTGCCTCTACCGTATCTATGTATTTACAACCCTGGTAAAACCGATTTCCAACGTCCCCTTCGGCATATCGGTGTGAAAAGTCCGAAGCCAAGAGCACCCTTACCGTAGGACTTGTGATGTTCTCGCTCGCTATAAGCGGTAATGCATTTTTATACAGTTCGTGATGCTTCCTCACCGCATCTATAACAGTTTCTATCCCCTCTTGCATATTTACCATATCTCCGTGATATTATAAAAAACACTTTTTCTTTTTTAAAAAAAGAAAACCTGTGCTAAAAGAAAAAACAAAAAAAAAGTTTTAAATTAATAAATAATCTCGTGGAATAAACCCTTGCAGGGTTTTCGGGGAGCGTGGGCAGAGCCCACGATGTGTAATCTTGTGGTTTTAAAATACTTTTCGGAATGACTTATAAGCGCGAAATCCTATTCTCCTAACAGTATAGAAAGAACAGCCATTCTCACGGGAACGCCATAGAAAGTCTGAAGGAAATACCTCGCATTTTTCGTTCCGTCCACCGCAGCATCTATTTCATCTACTTTTGGAAGCGGATGCATGATTACCACATCCTCGTTCTCCTTTATAAGGTCGGTGTTTATACGATAAGTCCCGGCAACTTTGCTATATTCCGCAGGGTCTGGAAACCGTTCCTTCTGTATTCTCGTTACGTATAAAACGTTCACTTCCTTTATCGCATCCTTTATATCAGTGGATTCGAAAATCTCGGCACCTGCTTCTTTCAGGTCCAACTTTATTTCCTCGGGCATCTTTAATGCTTCCGGCGATACAAAGAATAGTTTCGCATGGTATAACGACAGTGCATAAGCCAGAGAATGCACCGTCCTTCCATATTTCAAGTCGCCTATCAGCGCAATCCGGAGGTCGTCAAGCAGCCCCTCCCTCTTTATCGTGTACAAATCGAGCAATGTCTGCGTAGGATGCTGTCCCGCACCGTCACCCGCATTTATTATCGGGACGGAAGAGAAAGAAGCGGCCATTCGCGATGCCCCTTCCCGCGGATGCCTGAGCGCTATCACGTCACAATAGCCTGATACCGTCCTTATGGTATCTGCTAAATTTTCGCCTTTTGCCACCGAACTTGCTTCTATTGATGACAGATTTATTACCTCACCACCCAACCGCTTCATCGCGGTTTCAAATGAAAACCGTGTCCGGGTGCTGGGTTCGTAGAAGAGGTTGGCAAGTATTTTGCCCTTCAGTAAGTCGCTTTTTCTACTCTTTCCTTCTTTCCTATTCCCACTGGCATAGACCTCCAACTCCTCTGCTCTACTTAATATGTAATCTATCTCTTCCTTTGAGAACTCACGTGTCGAAATAAGATGCCGCTTGGTGAACATAATAGCAGTATAAATAAATCATTAATTAATTAATTTAAAAAAATAAAAATAGGAGAAAAAGACTTGTTTTTCTTGATGTAATTTCACTTTCTCTCCATTCACGCCTTTGTCTTCATTGTTATTTCCATCGAGGAAACGTTTGCCTTGTCTCCCCCTTCCGACTCTATCACTTCTGTCCCTATTTTTATGTCCTTTATTTCCACGTTCGGCATAAACTTATTCTTCACCACTTCCGCGGTATCTACAGCCCTTGAGATCGCTCTTCCTCTCGCTTTTATCACTACATCGTCAAAGCCGTTGTTGAACTGCGTCACTACCGCCAGGACATAACTCATCACAGGTTTGTTTCCGACATATATCACGTTGTCTTCTGGCACTTTGCATCACCACTTTGTACATAGTACATTACTATATAAAAAGGCATCTACGATAACCAGTAAATAGCGGTTTAGAGGTTTAGCATGTTGGTAGCGTAGAATTGTAATTACGCCTTTTTACCGCCTTATGCTTTCGCTTATCAAAACCGTCAATCTTCTAAACCGCTAAACCGCCAAACCGCTAACCCTCTAAAACCCTCATTTATCTCTTTCCTTACCGTATTTCTCCTCGGGCTCAAACACCTTCTCCCCTACTATCTCCCCGTTTAGCCTCCGGTAAAAGCACGACCGGTATCCGGTATGACATGCCCCGCCGATCTGTTTGACCTTCAACAGCACCGCATCTTCATCACAATCTATCAGAATATCTTTTATTATCTGCTCATTACCCGAAATCTCCCCTTTACGCCACAGTTTCCCCCTGCTCCTGCTCCAGTAGTGCGCCTTCCCTGTCTCTCTGCTAAGTCGCAGCGCCTCTTCATCCATGTGCGCAAGCATGAGAACCTCACCCGTTTCGTAATCCTGTGCTATTGCAGACTTCAATTCCTTTTCTTCTTTCTCCTTCACTGCTTTCCCTCTCCCTTGCCCTTACCATTATCCTTATCTCTTAACGCTTCTATCGTTTCTTTCTGCAGCGTCACAAGCAAATCGCCGAATAATCCAAATATAAAGAACTGCACACCCGAAATAACCATCAGAGCTGTAAACACGGTGAGAAGATTATGAGATATGTGTTTAAACCACTCTACCACGATATAAATGCCGGTTAGGATACCAACAGCGATAAACAAGGAGCCGATGACACCGAAATAGAAGGCAGGGTTATGTGTCCTCGCAAGCACGTATAGCGTATAGACTATTTTTGTGCCATCGCGGACAAAATTGAGTTTTGATTGTCCTTCCCTTTTTTTATATTCTATAGGAACTTCCTTTATCCGAATGCCCTTCTTTACCGACTCGATTGCCATCTCTGCTTCTATCTCAAACCCCTTCCTCTCGAGATTTATCTTTTTCACGCCGTCTCGCGTAAGTGCTCGATAACCAGATAATATATCATTCAATTTTACGCCATAGCCAAAGCCAAAGACCTTGTTCAGCACCCCGTTTCCGAATCTATGCAGCATTGCAAATGCACCACCATAAGCAAATCGGTTACCTATAACGTGCTCCGCTTCGCCGTTGCGTATCGGGTCAAGTAATTTCCTTACCTCTGAAGGCGAATAAGTCCCATCGCCATCAACCATCACAATTATTTCGTCTTCTATGACTTCAAAAGCCTGCTTAACTGCAGACCCTTTACCTTTACCCTGCTGGACTTCCACCCTTGCTCCTTCTTTCTTTGCTATCTCCCTCGTTGAATCCTCGCTATTTCCATCAATGACAAAGATATTTTCAAACCCTTCGCTTTTAAAACCACTTATGACTTCACCGATTGCTTTCTCCTCATTCAATGTCGGTATCAAGATGCAGACGTCTTCGTCTTTCATTGTATATATAAAGAATAACCTCCTTCTATTTGAGACACTGATTTACACGGATTTTTTCTTTCTTTCGTTTACCTGAAGACTTATTTAGTAGCATTGATCTTTTCATCTGTGTTAATCTGTGTCTATATTCTTGTTTGTCTTTTCATCTTGTCAGTGTTAATCTGTGTCTCAGCTCTTTTCCTCTTTGCTCAGTACTCTTACGCTGTCGCCTCTAATGGTAATTGGTATCGGGACCATAGCCTCAAGCAATTCAATGGTGATTTCCTCATGCGCCTCGTCAACTTTTTTCACCCGCGCATGTTCACCCTTAAACGCCCCGGATATTACTTCTATTATGCTGCCCTCTACCATTCCTGTTACTGAGGGTTTAGGCGTGAGGAAATGCTCCACCTCCTCTAAGCTCAGCTCCCCCTTGATTAACCCTCGTGCGTGGGGGATATCTTGAATTAGTTGCTCTATGGCGTCAGAAAAAGAAGCTTCTATCAGCACATACCCTCTTAGCTCCTCAGGCACTAAAATCGCCTTTATTCCGTGCTCATTTTTCTCTTTCTCTTTTATCGTGCTCTCAACTAAATTTGCAACTGCTCGTTCCTGATTAACCGTTGTTTTTACTACGTATACGCTATTATCCATGATTATTCAAATCCCCTTGGGCAAAACCGACATCAAAAGATAGATAGAGAATCCAATAATGCCAATCAGTGCCATTGCGGCACCCGCGATTTTAGAAATTTTAAAAAATTCCTCTCTCTTTGGTCGCTTCGCCAACTTCAGTATTCTTACATACTCCTCTAACTTTTTTGATATGTCTTCGACTAGGTTCATTTGCATCGCTTGTGATTGGTATTGGTATTGGTATTGCTCTAATGCACTATTTCAATGCCATATTTCTCTTTTTTCACTTCCTTTTGTGCATATATTTGCTCGGATTTCACGCCTGTTACAACGAGCAGCGTCTTCAACGTGTTCTTCAGTTCAGGTGTTAACTGCACACCCCAAACGATTCTTGCGTCAGGGTTCATCATTCGGTATACTTCCTGAAGCGCTCCTTCTGCTTCCTCTACGGTCATGTCTTCTCCACCCGTCACGTTTACCAGTGCGGATTTACCTTCCGATACGTCAACTTCAAGTAATGGAGAGCTTAACGCCTTTCTCACCGCTTCGACTGCTTTGTTCTGACCGTCCGCTTCACCAAATCCTATCATTGCCATCCCCCCATCTTTCATCACCGTGCGCACGTCAGCAAAGTCGAGATTTATAAGACCCGATTTGGTTATCAGCTCGGTTATTCCCTTGACTGCACGCATCAACACATCATCGGCGACTCGGAACGCATCATTTAAGGGCAACCTGGGGACTGTCTCCAATAACTTGTCATTTGGTATAACGATAAGCGTATCGGTATTTTCACGTAGTATTTCAAGTCCTATATCGGAATTTTCCCTTCTTACCTCGCCCTCCGCGTGAAAAGGCAAGGTCACCACACCAATGGTAAGAGCACCCGCCTCTTGCGCCGCTTGTGCGACTACGGGCGCTGAACCCGTCCCTGTACCGCCGCCCAATCCGCAGGTTACAAATACCATATCTGCATCATCCACGATTGATTTTATGTCGTCTTCGTTTTCCCTCGCCGCTTCCTCTCCTAACCTCGGAATGCTTCCCGCGCCAAGCCCTCGCGTTGTCTTCTTCCCTATCAACATTTTTCGCTCCACTTTTGAGTACAGCAAATGTTGTGCATCGGTATTCATAGCAAACAGCTCCGCTCCAAAAATACCCTCTTCGGTCATCCGCTGTATTGAGTTAGTTCCACTTCCTCCACATCCAATCACCTTTATTACCGTTCTTGCCTTCTCCAACATCCCTTCTAAATCCGCATCCCCCATTGTCTTTGCTTCTTCGCCTTCCAAAACAACTCCTCTTTCTACTTGTTTCATCTTCTCTCCCCCTTACCCTAATATTATATTAATCTCCCTAATGCTTTTACAGTTATTTTCTTTATTTATTAAATTAAATTAATAAACCTTTTCTTTGGAAAAGAAAAAAAAACGTTCCAGATGTTTCTCCGAATGCGGAGGAGGGGATTTGAACCCCCGAACCCCTACGGGACAGCGACCTCAACGCTGCGCCTTTGTCCTCTTGGCAACCTCCGCAACGCTAACAGCTAACAGAAAGCTTTCTCTTTCTATTTCATTATATATACTATTGTAGTTTAGTGTAGAGTATAAGCTTCATTCTATATTTAATTTGCGTTTCACGCGCTCTACTCACGCACACGCCACGCAAGGATATGCATGTGATTTCGGCGATAATATCAAGTGCAGCAACGGAGTTATCTGATTAGGAAGCTTCACCATTGCCTCTGTTACACTGTGTAGCAACGTTTATATAGAAAATTTATTAAGGACATAACAAAAAAAATGGGAATATATTACTACTGGTGCAAGTATCTGGAGCGAGTTATGCCTTTGATGGTGTGCCCTATCCCGACAAGCTGGATTTAGTAGCTCATGGCACTTTTAAATGTGGTATATATGTGGGCGAAAGCTATGAGCTGGCAAAACCTCATTACAGTATCATCCTTGTAGCAATCTACGAGGACGAGGATGCACCTGACATTGCCTACTGGGTGGCAGATGGCAATCCAAGCATGCATGGTCGCGGCTGGGCAGGAACGATGCCAACAAACGATTTCGTTTCGGTAAATTTTAAAGGCGCAATTGACCCCGCGAACGTAGAAAAAGCAAATCTTACGGTGGTATACCTTGCTGGTAATCGCAGAGAGCCTGACTATTTAGAGTTTAACGGGTATGGTATAGGCGGGAATGATGTGGCTAACAGCGGAGACGGCAAAACTTACGGCATAGACCTCAAGACGTTTGACGTTACAAAATATATACAGAGTACGGCATCACGCCGGAGATGGCAACCAGTAAGATTTACTTTGACGGTGAGTTAGACTTGGAAAAGGTGAAGCGAGCATATCTAATAACAGTGGTTCCTTCAGGTGGGTATGTATCAGGTGGAGAGACAGCACATAATAAGCTTTACTTTAATGAGGAAAGCGGATGGCTAAACAATCTTCCATTCTTAAAGCAGTTGCTCAGGTTATTGTTTGGGTATGGAGGCGGCGTCTGGAGTGATGTGTATATTGCGGACAGCACCGTTCAGATAGGAGTAGACCAGCGAGATGTAACGGATTATCTAAAAGCAACGAACAACTTTGCGGCGGTTCAGGATAATCACGATTACATGATGGTGACAAATGCAGTGCTGGTGGTGGAGAAGAGAGAATGACAGTTGAGACAAGGGATTTAACAAAATATTACTGGATGGGGAAGGAGAAGGTAGTTGCGTTGGACGGTGTGGACTTGAAAATGGAAGAGGGGGTGTTCATTTCTGTTGTGGGTCCTTCGGGGTCAGGGAAGTCCACGCTTTTAAATGTTATCGGATGCCTAGATGCACCAACGAAGGGAGAGGTTTATCTGGCTGGATGGAGAGTGGATTATAGGAATAAGAAGTCGTTGGTGAGGTTGCGGAGGAAATTTGTGGGGTTTGCTTATTGCTGTCGCCATGGCGATTTTTATTTCGTTTGCTGCGAGAAGGAGGCGTTGAGATAGATTTTTATTTTTAAACCATTAAATTAAAGCAGATTATTATAGGGGAACAGAGAAATGCACGAAAAGACCAGAACAATAGAAATCTTCGATACGACACTGCGAGATGGCGAGCAAACGCCGGGCATTTCGTTTACCACCGAGCAGAAGAGAACGATTGCGAGGCAGTTGGACGCGCTTGGCGTGGACATAATAGAAGCAGGAACGCCGATTACGTCAAAGGAGGAGAAGGAAGTCGTCCAGCTTATCTGTGACGAGGGGCTTTCAGCGAAGATATGCGGACTGGCAAGGATTTTAGCGCAGGATATTGACGCTTGCGTGGATTGTGGCGTTGACATGATTCATATATTCGTGCCGAGTTCAGAGATTCAGCGCGAGCACACGACAAAGATGAGCGAAGCCCAGGTGAAGGAGCAAGCCTATAAGATGACGAGATATGTCAAGGAACGCGGTTTTATGTGCATGTTCTCTGCAATGGACGCAACGCGGACGCGATTGGAGTTTCTGATAGATTTATACAAAACCGCAGAGGAAGGAGGTGCGGACATCTTAAACGTGCCTGATACCGTGGGCATCAGCGAACCGTTTGCAATGTATGAACTTGTGGGCGAGATATACCGTGCCGTGAAGGTTCCAATCAGCATACACTGCCATAACGACTTCGGGCTCGCGGTAGCGAACAGTTTGGCCGCAGTAAAAGCAGGTGCTTCGGAAGTTCAGGTATCGGTGAATGGGATAGGCGAACGAGCGGGAAATGCAGACCTCGTTGAGACCGTGATGAGCTTGAACGCGATTTACGGGCTGAAAACGAACATAAAAACAGAACGGTTATTCGAGATGGCAAAGCTTATTGAACGCTTAACCGGCATACCAATCCCCGTAACAAAACCCGTGGTTGGCGACAATGCCTTCTCTCACGAGTCCGGGATACACACGCACGGCGTGATAGTAAGGAGTGATACGTTTGAGCCCGGAATAATGACGCCTGAAATGGTGGGGCATAGAAGGCGAATTGTGCTCGGCAAGCATACGGGCAAGCATTCGGTAGAGAAGAAATTATCGGAAATCGGGATGTCACCATCGAAAGAAGAACTGGAAGAAATACTCGAAAGGATAAAGGAGCTTGGTGCGAGCGGTAAACGAGTTACCGATGACGACCTGTTCAGCATAGCGGAAGTGGTAATGGGCGAAATTGCACGGCACGAGCGAATAGTAGAACTGAAAGAGCTCTCGGTGATGACCGGGAATAATTTGATACCGACAGCATCACTGAAAGCGGTAGTGCGAGGGAAAGAATGCACATCCGCACAGATGGGGCTCGGTCCTGTAGATGCCGCGTTAAAAGCGATTCAACAGGTAATAGGCGGAGAAATAGACGGTGACATTGAGCTTAAAGACTTCAGGATAGAAGCGATAACCGGCGGTTCAGATGCGCTCGCAGAGGTAATCGTGGGTGTAAAGAAAGGCGATAGGATGGTAACGGCACGCGGCGTACGTGAAGACATTGTAATGGCTTCGGTAGAGGCGTTTATCAATGCGGTGAACAGGTTGATGCAGAGATAACAAATTGCAATTAAAACTCTGCGTGCTCTGCGCTCTCCGCGGTGACAAATCACTTGATTTTTAGACAGAATCATTGCCCGCTCTTATTCGGACTCTATTCTCGGTGCCAGCAAATAAGTGACTTTTCCTTTGCCTTCTGCTACTTCAAATTCCATCTGCAGCGGATAGTCCTTACCAAGGTTGAGCGTTATATTCTCTGCATGGCTCATTCCTTTGCTCATTGCCGTGATGTAGTCAAGCGAGTATAAAGAATGAAGCGTGCTCGGTGTCAGGTGTATCAATTGCTCCTTTCTTAATCCCAACCTCAGTTTATCCATTTCCCCTTCCGCTTCCATATAGAATACTTCCCCATCTATACCAAGCGCAATGTGGTCCCCTATCTTCTCCGCAGCGCGTATGGTTCTTCTGAACTCTTCCGTTTCGATAATTACCTGTGCCGGGAACTCAAGCTCCGGAACCTTCGGCTCTTTTCGTAGCGAAGAGGGGTCAAGCAAGGAAATGGTGTAGGCGAGACTGCCCATCCTTGTAAACAACTTTTGAGCGTGCTCATCCAGTTCCAGCTCAACCTCTTCCCTTCCTCCTATTCCGAGGATGTCAAGTAACTTCCTGAAATCTATGCCTATTTCCGTCGCCTCCGTGACTTGCGATTCGGCCGTGGGTTCTGCTTCAGCTCCGGCTTCCGACTCTGTCCCCTTAGGGACAAACCTAAAATCATCAAAAGCATCGCTTTGCAACTCGAAAGAGATCATTGCCACATTCGCAGGGTCAACCGCTCTCAACTTTAAACCATCCTCCGCTATTCTTAACTTCCCTTCATCCACTATCGCTGTAATTGATTCTATGCATCCCTTCAAGATATTCGCATCTATCTTAGCCTCAAACATTTTTCCCTTATTCCCTCCTATGTTATAGTTATATCAAATAGCAGTACAAAGATAAAACATAAATATATTTAAACTATGAAAAGCCAAGTAAAAGTTAAGGTTTCTGATTTGACACGATATTTGATATGCCCCCGACTGGTGTATTTCGGTGCAAAAGAGCATCATGAGGGGATGGCAAAGGGGAAAGAAAGAGGGTTTATTGAATCTATTCTGCTGAAGGAGCTGGCATTTAATTTACATAAATTTTACGGAGACAGAAAAGAGGATGACCCAGAGCCAGAAGCAGAATCAGAAACAGAAACGGAAACGGAAGAAGAGCGTGCGGAAATGGTAATTGTGGATATTGTAGATGGCGTGGAAAGGATATACAAAGAAGAACTGAAAGGGGTGGCGAATGATTTCTTTGAGGAGGTAAAAGAAGATTTCATTCGCAGCCTGAGTATGGGTACGA
Source organism: Methanomicrobiales archaeon (assembly GCA_003160755.1). GTDB lineage: Archaea > Halobacteriota > Syntropharchaeia > Alkanophagales > Methanospirareceae > QEXZ01. The sequence goes on along the minus strand of QEXZ01000036.1, from coordinate 917 downwards.
ACATGGGAAATGACGATTGGCTGGAGAAGGTAAGGACTGAAAACGGACTGTCGGGGTTAGAGAACGCTTATGGATACGAGCGAGAACATGCGATGTTATCGGAAAAGTTGAGCATGAGCGGCAGTGTGGACAAGCTGATAAGAACAGAGGAAGAAGTCATTCCATGCATGATAAAAACAGGGAAGTGCCCGGAGTATAGCGTGTGGAAAAGTGACAGGGTGCAATTAGCGGCGTATGCAATGCTTATCGAGGAAGAATTTGGATTTGAAACAACGGTAAAAAGAGGATTTGTAGAATACATAAGGAATGTGGAATTCCGAGAAACGCAGATAAGGAGAAGAGACAGAGCGCTTGCTTTACAGATATTGAAACGAGTAAAGCGTATAAAAGGGGGTGTTTTCCCTGAAAAAGGGGGGCATGCACCTTGCGATAAATGCGTCTTTGCGGAAAGGTGCGAAACGAGAAAGACGCTGCTTTCTGCGTTGTTTGGAAAATAACGAATGTTTAACGGCAGGGTCTAAAAACATAGTGATTCATCACCGCGGAGTGCGCCGAGACCGCGGAGATTTTTAAACAAGTAAGTTTATAAAGCGTTTATAAGAGGTGATAAATTATGGCGTCAATATCCGAAGAGGTGGTTAATATAACACGAAAGGTCATCTCAGAAGAGAAGGAAGAGAGTATTGAACGAGGGATGGCAAAATTGCTGTACAACGAAACAAGAAGGAAACTAATTGAATACGAGCTGCTGGATAGAAACCTTACCAAGAAATATGGCATGAGTTTCGATGAGTTTCGGGAAAAGAAAATGATAGAGAAGTTGGGATATTCATGGGAAGTGGAAAAGGACTATCAGAACTGGGAAATAGCAAGGGATGGAATTGAAACGATGGAGGAGATGATAGATAAGGTGAGGA
>QEXZ01000035.1 GCA_003160755.1 Methanomicrobiales archaeon | reverse complement strand
GAAGTTGTGCTGATAGGACCGAGCAATCCGATAACGAGCATAGGCTCTATTTTGAGTTTGGAAGGAGTAAGAGAGACGTTAAAACGTAAAAAAGTGGTGGCGATTTCACCAATCGTGGGCACTGAGCCAGTAAGCGGACCCGCGGGAAAATTCATGCGAGCAAAAGGGTTTGAGGTATCGCCTTATGGGGTATTCAAGTGTTACGAAGACTTCTTAGACGTGCTTATCATAGATAGGGGTGATGAATGCACGGTGGAGGATGAAGAGGTGGATGTATTCAAAACCGACATTATAATAAGAAACGATGCGGATAGTGAAAAACTGGCAACGTTTCTCCAAAATTTTTAGGCGATATGTAAAAACAATAAAAGTTAACAGCAAACTTTATTTATTACTAAATACTAACAACAACTATGATAACGAAACTGAGAATAAAGAATTTCAGAGGAATAAAAGAAGGAGAGATAGATTTAGCTCCACTGACAATCCTCTTGGGAGGAAATAATTCAGGGAAGACAACAGTTCTCGAAGCGTTGTTCTTAGCACCAAATCCTTTTCGCACGGTTCCTTATGTAATCGGAGACTTTAACACAGCGGCAGAAGTCATCAATTCAATGCATAAAACTCTCAGCAGTGAGGGATATGCTTTTTTGCTCTACAATTATACAGCAAACCAAGTTGAATTAGGCTGTAAAGTGGATGGAGATGACTACGTGCTCCTATTCACTAAAAACGCCCCATATATCGTTGCGTCTACAAACAAGCAAAAGACAGGAGAGATTTATCCAGTAACAATTGATGGTGAAAAGGTAGAAACACGGAGGATTGGGAGTATGGATATGTCCAAACGTCATATTTCAATAGAAGTGGGTGCAAAAGAATTGCCCATAGAAAATACGCTTTTAATAAGCTCAAAATTGGTCAAAATGGGTTATGAATACTTAGAGAGTAATTGGGCATCAATCATAAATTTAGGGATTTGCAAAAAAGTTGCTGAGGACGTCTCAGGGCTTGTTTATGATAATTACAGGGACATAACGATAGAACCCTTTCTTGGTGGGAAACTGGCGATTTATGGATTCTTAGAAGATGGGCGGAGGATAAGGCTTGGTGACCTTGGTGAAGGTGTCCAGAGTTATATAATTGCAAAGCTTCTTTACGAATTAGAGAAACCAAAGGTCTTGCTCTGGGATGACATTGAAGCGCATCTCAACCCGAGAATGCTGCTGAGTATTGCTGAATGGTTTTTTGATATAGTAGAAAATGGCAATCAAGTCATTTTTACAACGCACAGTTTAGAGGCTGCGAGAACGATAGCGGGTTTGAACGAAGAAAAAGCAGTGATTTATCTGACTTCATTGGAGAAGAACAATCTTAAAGCGGAGAGTCTCACGTTAAAGGATATAGAGGAGCTTCTCGAAGCCGGAATTGATGTGAGAGTTGCGGAGCCCTTCTTACTATGAAACTCTATCCGTTAGAGCTAAGCAGCAGATTAGTAACAAATACATCCAAAATTTCGAGGCGTCTTAAGATGGATGTTCTTGTCAAAGAAGTGGCTACACATGATTTGGATACTCTTGTGGTCATAGGTGACGGGACTCCCGATGATATAGCATTCAGCATAATTGCTTTCCATTTAAAGGGGGATAAAATTGCAGGGATAGTTAAACCTGAAAGAACACGTTTTGGCGTTATCGATTTGATTCCAAGATACCTGATGAAAGGGAACATTCGCAAAATCATATTTTTAATGGATCAAGAAGACGACAAAATGAGCACAATTTATGAAACGATTCATGAGGGCGTGAAAAAGCTTGCAACAGGTAAAATCAAAGTAATTGATGAAGAAAGCGAAAAAAGGCTGAAAGTTTACAAGGGTAAACATGGTAGCAAAGCGTTTGAGTTGATAATCGTTATAAACGGTCTTGATGAAATCCACACAGACAAGCACAGCATAGAAGACCATTTACTGAAAGCTGCGGAAATACTTTCAATTGGTGTTGGAGATTTTGATAATTCTAAAGCGGCTTGGAAATCAATCAACCATGATCGGCAGTTAAAAATTTTCAAGGGATTAAAGGAGAAAAGAAAAATTGTGGAAAGTGTATTTCCACAGCAAATTAAGGGATGTGAGTATCTAAAATCTATAAGTTAAGGTCGTATTTTTGTTTTACCATAGCTTTAATGCAATACGAAAGAACAAAATGAACGAAAACAAAAACGAAGAACAAAAAGCAGAACCAGAACCAGAATCAGAGCTAGAAGCAGAAGCACAGGAGATGAGTCCTGTTCTATGCATAGGAATGGGCCTTTTTATCGTGTTTACGGCAGTAATTGCGTTAATGCTTGCGGCACCGTTTGAAGCTTCAGGTGTAAAGGCGTTTCAGAATCCCGAATCGGTGTGGAATCCCGTCTATTTTGTTATTCTTATTATAGTTTTCACGGCGTTTATTCTCGCGGTGCTCAGGTTTGGCGGGCAGAAACTTGTCCATTTTGTGATGCTTGCAGCGGTGGCAGTAACGATATATTACGTGCTGGCCGTTCTTCCTGTTCATTATGCTTATTATGCTTACATCGCTATAATCGGCACTATTGCACTTACTCTTCTGCTGTATAAATATCCCGAATGGTACGTTCTCGATGCAACGGGTTTGATAATAGCTGGTGGAGCAGCGGCGATATTCGGGATTTCGCTAATACCTAAACTAATCGTGCTACTAATGATAATTTTAGCGGTGTATGATGCAATTGCGGTTTACAAGACGAAGCACATGGTGTCGCTGGCAGAATCCATCGTGGATTTGCGAATACCTGTCCTTTTTGTCCTGCCGCGGAAGCGGAATTTCTCTTTACTCCACGAAAAAGGTCAGGATAAGGATAAGGGTAAGAGCGAGATGGGAGAGGCATTTTTTATGGGGCTTGGCGATGCGATTATCCCTTCTATGCTGGTTGTGTCTGCGAATTGTATGCCTGCATTTACTTACTTCTTGGGGCTGATAAACGCACCTGCTTTGGGTGCGTTAATAGGCACTCTGGCGGGTTATGCGGTGCTGAGCAGAATTGCGGGCAGGGGCAAACCGCATGCAGGGCTGCCGTTTCTTAATTCAGGTGCGATAATAGGGTTTCTGGTCGGCTATTTTGCCTTTATTTAAACATTCAAACACCTATGTTAAGTCCGTATGGTCAGATACGTCATGGCTATCACTGAGGGGGTTTTAATTCAACGGTCACGTTCCCACTCCGAGCAAGTTTATTACCCGTTTGAATTGACCTGATATAGGCGTGCATTTTAAAGTTTCCGGTAAACGGTTTTTCTTTTCTGTTCCATGCGTTAAAGGTATAACTTGATTCTCCTCCCGGACCCATATCTATCACCATTAATCGTTCCGCGGGTAATTTCCAGTATTTAGCGCCCTCCTTCGGGTAGACCACCTCTATGCCAACGCCGTAAGCGTCGCGATAAATAATCTCCTCTCCGTTGTTCTGCACCGTAACGCAGACGGTAACAGATTCGCCCGGGTCAATTGTTACTACGCGGTTGCTTAATAGAGATGGTTTTGGATTTTCAACTTTAATATCAATAAATTCCAAGTCAAACTCCGATTGGTCTTCGAAATATCCAGAAAACGCAACTACGGCGACCACCAGTAACAGTATCGCTAATGCCGCTCCCATTCGTATTTTTATTGCGGTTTTGGATTTCATTTTCTTGTTGTATATAAAGTATAGCGTCCTTCTATTTAAGACACGGATTTACACGGCACGGACTTATTTAAGTTTAACATTGTTGATTTTTGTCATCTATCTGTGTTAATCTGCGTTAATCTGTGTCTATAATTTATTTTCTATTTGTTCGTCTCCGCTATTAATATTGTTTTTTATTATTCCATATACATTTAAACATTATTTGATTAGCAACCAAAAAATGAGAGAATTTAAAGATAGGATGGCGAAGGAAGGGAAGTTAATAGAGATTGAGCGTGAAGTATCGTCAAAATACGAGGTTGCGGATATTTATGCCGAGCTGGAACGAAAAGGCAATATACTGCCTGTTCTTTTTCATTCCGTTGACGGCATGCACAACGTCAAAGTCATAATGAATGTAGTTGGCGGGAGGGAAATACTGGCAGAATTGCTTGGTACCTCTTATGCCGAACTCACACCGTTTATGGCGAAAATCCCTGAAGCCGGGAACAATAACGATGGAAAAGTGAAGATGGTTGAGGATTCGGCGACAAAAGAAGTGGTCGGCGAGCCGAATTTAAACGAGTTACCTATATTGACCCATTTCAGGGGAGATGGTGGCGCTTACATCACGGGAGGCGTGGTTGTCGCGGAATCGGATGGCGTGATGAACGCATCCATTCATCGGTTGATGGTTCTGGACGATAAAAGATTAGCGGCAAGGCTTGTTCCTTCTCGTCACCTGTATAAGATGCATCGTGAAGCGATAGAAAGAGGGGAGGACTTAAAAGTCGGAATTGCTATAGGGGTAGACCCGTTAGTTCTTTTAGCTGCTTCTACAAGGGTCCCGCCGGGTAAGGAGTTTGACTATGCCTCAGCACTGAAAAAAGAACCGGTGGAGCTTTTCAAGCTGGCTAATGGCGTAGCGGTTCCACATGCGGAAATCGTTCTGGAAGGTTACATAGGCGAAACACGAGCAAAAGAAGGGCCTTTTATTGATATCACTGGCACTTATGACCAGATACGTGAAGAGCCCGTTATTACGCTTACGCGAATGTATCGGCGAAGGGACGCGATTTATCATGCCATTCTACCTTCAGGTGCAGAGCATAAGCTGCTTATGGGTGTGCCTTACGAACCCTTGATGTTCCGAGCAGTAGAGCGTGTAGCACGAGTAAAGAACGTGTTTTTAACGGAAGGCGGCTGTTGCTATTTGCATGCCGTGGTGCAGATAAAGAAAGAGAAGGAAGGAGAGCCAAAAAACGCGATTATCGCTGCTTTTGCCGCACATCCAAGTCTTAAACGTGTTGTCGTAGTTGATGAAGACATAGACATATTCAATCCTGATGATGTGGAGTACGCAATAGCGACGCGGGTTCGTTGGGATGAGGATGTGGTAGCTCTCAGAAATGCGAAAGGGTCGTCACTTGACCCTTCATCGAAAAATGGACTCACGACAAAGTTCGGGATAGATGCGACAAAGGAGTTGGGAGAGGCGGGAAAGGCGTATAAACGCGTTGTAAGAATAAAAAACCAAAAATGAGCGCCATTCACGTTACGGTCAACTGGGACGAGAAGGAATTAGAGAAAGTCGCCTCAGTTGAAGGACTCAGCTTGGAGAAACTGCGACGACTTCTCGAAACAGGTAGAATTGTAATCCCGAGAAATGCGAACAGGGACATAGCACTAAAAGCAATTGGCGAACGGATGAGCACGAAAGTGAACGTGAACGTAGGCACGTCAAAGGACTACCTTAACCTCGAAGATGAAGTAGAGAAGGCGAAAACTGCCGTGAAATACGGTGCTGATGCGATAATGGACCTCTCTACGGGTAACAGCAGCAGTCTCGATGAAACACGAAGAAGGATTTTAAAGGAAGTGGATGTACCGGTCGGAACGGTGCCAATATACCAGGCGGGTTTGGAAAAGGCAGAAGAGCGGGCTGTGGTGGACATGAGCGCAGATGACATGTTCAACGCAGTGAGGAAACATGCAAAGGACGGTATAGACTTTGTTACCATTCATGCAGGCGTGAATTTGAATTCGCTGGCACGATTGAGGAAGAGTGAGCGTATTCTAGACGTTGTCAGTCGCGGTGGTGCTTTTCTCGTTGCATGGATGATACACAACGAGCGAGAAAATCCGTTTTATGATGAATATGATTACCTGCTGGAAATAGCGAAAGAGTATGAATTGACAATTAGCCTGGGTGATGGTATGCGTCCCGGCTGCATTTCCGATGCATCGGATCGGGCGAAATACATGGAAACAATCGTGCTTGGTGAACTCGTGAAACGTGCACGTGAAGAAGGAGTGCAGGCAATGGTTGAAGGTCCCGGGCATGTGCCACTGGACGAAATAGAGGCATCTGTGAAGACGATAAAACATATAACTGATTTTGCACCCCTATATCTCCTGGGACCTCTTGTTACCGACATCGCACCCGGATACGACCACTTTGTCAGTGCGATAGGAGGAGCGGTTGCGGGCATGTACGGTGCTGATTTCCTTTGCATGGTCTCGCCGTCAGAGCATCTGGCTCTGCCTTCCGTGAACGACATAAAAGAAGGCACGATCGTAACGAAAATAGCGGCACATGTGGCGGACATCGTGAAAGAGGGGCAAAGAGAGAGGGCAAAACGCATGGACGACGAAATGGCGTATGCGAGGAAGAATCTGGATTGGAAACGGCAACTGGAACTCGCGATAAATCCTGAGGAGGCACGGAGGATAAGAAACAGCAGACCTTCGGAAAGCGATGCCTGTTCTATTTGCGGTGATTTGTGTGCGATAAAACTCCTGAAGGAATTTTTGAAGAAGTGAATAGCGATTTATAGTCATTCCGAAAATTATAACCACAAGATTACACAGATTTTCACGAGATTATTCTTTAAGAAAGAAAGCTTTACCAAATAAACAGTTTTTTTAATAAACTTGTTTTTGTTTTTTCTTTTAGCACAGGTTTTCTTTTTTTAAAAAAAAAGAAAAAAGTGTTGTATTGATCCCGTGGAATCTCGTGGTTTATTATTTACTATTTCCACTCACAAGAGATATCGCCCCTTATGTCATCATCCTCTTCACCCTGTCTCGCTTACGAATCGCTTCTTCAACTGCCTTATCCACCTTCCTTTTCATCTCTTCAAAATCCGTTCCCGCACTTACGCTTTCTCCCACCGCCTTCTTCACGGGCGTGTAAGCAGACTCGCGGAATTTAGGCACAAACGCCTTCTTTTCGCCATTCACAACGATTTCTGCACCTATGCCCTCCTTAACCTTGACCTCAACCCTGCCAATTTGTTCTATTTCCACTCCCGCACTATTCACAACTTTTTTAACTTCTTTTGCACTCTCTTCAGGACAGATAACCAGCAGCGCATCCAGGGATACGCCCAAATAGTCTATCCCGTGCCGCTCGAGCATCTCAAGCACCTTCTCATTTACTAAACCCCTTATCCGCTCTTCATAAAAGAGGAGGTTTACGCCCGCGACTTTTGCAATCTCGCTCGCATCGCCTCGGATGCCTCCGTTCGTAACGTCGGTCATTACGTGGACACGGCTCACCAAATCCGCTTCGATAATCGCATTACACGCGTTCAAAAATTTTATGTTTAACGTTTCTTTTACGATTTCGGGTTCGCCAAAATACAATGCGGCAGTGGATATTGTGCCGCCGCCTGCACCTTCACTCATTAGTATCACGTCCCCTGCTTTCGCTCCTTCTCGCGACACGACTGCTTCAGCCATGCCAACCGCGCCAACGCACCCTGTCATCCGTTCGCCTATTACCACGTCACCGCCGATTCTTAATGTCGAGCCCGTCACGAGGGGAACGCCAGTCGCATCCGATACGGTTGAAATCCCGGCAATATGGTCGAATATCTTTGCAACGTCGCCGTCATCGGCAACGTGAATGTCGGACAGCAGTGCAATCGGTACGGCACCCATAACGTACACGTCACGCAGTGCTGCACGTGCAACATGAAACCCAGCGAGAAACGGGAAATCACTCAGTCGCGAATGCATTCCGTCCACCGTTACGACAACAAATTTGGCTTTACTGGTTCCGCTATCCGTAAAACGCACCACGCCGGAATCACTTAAGCTTGAGGAGTCAACTACCGCACCCGTCGCACCTATAATCTCTCCTATCTTCTCGTGAGCGTAAAAATCACCCAAACCACGTGACCCAACGCCGAACTCACCCATTCTCACGCCTGAGTTCAGTTCCGTGAAAATGTCCAGCTCGCTTTTGCCTTTATCTTTGTTTTCCGCTTTTAAATCAATTGTTCTCTTCGCTTCTTCCAGAATCGCTCTTGAAATCGCCTCTGCATCTTCATCGCTTATGCGGTTACGTTTTATTTCCGTGATGCGGCGGCACATTTCGGCGATTATCTGTTCTTCCTTTTCGCCTTCTTTTATGTTTCTGTTTGCAAATCCTTCGAGGTCCATTTCTCTTGTTTATTGTATAAGTAATCCATGTATGATTTCCTTCTATTTGAGACACGGATTTACACTGATTTTTTATTTTCTTTCTTTGTTTTTGGCGTGTAAAATTAAATGACAACCGAAATGACAACCGAAATGACAACCTACTTTGTTATTATGATAGCACATAGTGAGCGCCCCTCCCTTTTCCCCTCAATTTAACAACCTCAAGTTCTACAAGTTTAGAAATCTCTTTTAGTGAAGCCTGCCTTGTAATTTTGAACATCCTGGTGACATCCCCAACTGTTATTTTACCCTTTTGATTAATAAACTCCACAATCTGCATCTGTCTTTCAGTTAAAGCAATCTGTCCTCTTTTTGCTTTTCTTAATCTCTCGCTGCTGAGCCTTACTACTCTTTCCTTTACAGCATCAATGCTTACTGCTACTCCTTCGGCGAAATATTCCAGCCAATCGGTCAAGTCCAGAGTTTTCTGGTCAACGCGTTGCAACGCTTTGTAATATGCCTGTCTATCGGAATCGTAGTAGTCATCAATACAGAAGAACTGTTTGGTATCAAACCCTCGCAGATATAATATTAGCGTTGCAAAAACCCTTGCAGTTCTCCCGTTTCCGTCAACAAAAGGATGAATCCTTACAAATTCATAGTGTGCCACGCCTGCCACGAGTATAGGGTCAAGTTCTTCGGCTTCGTCTGATTTCACCCATTCAACTAAATCTTCGACCAATCCCGGCACTTCCTCATTTTCCGGTGGTCGAAAAATAATCTCACCTGTTAGTCTATTTCCCACTACAACGTAGCGATTTCGATAAGTTCCACAATCAGAGGGGTTTTCCAACGTGTTTTCGGTTAACCCCCGATGGATATTCAAGATGTCCTCGTCGGTAATTTTGTCACCTTTGGTTAATTTATCAAGATTCTCCAGTACCTTAAGATAATTCAAGACTTCCTGTTTGTCCTTGCGAGTTGCCATTACTTCTCGCCCAAGGGCTAAATCACTTACCTGGTCTAAAGATAACCGGTTTCCCTCGATTCTCGTAGATGAATGTGCACTGCGGATGATGGCATCACGTCTTAAGGTTACTTCCCATTTCGGAATCAATGGCGAATTGAGTATTATCTCTCTCGATGCAGATATTTTGGTGAGCAGCCTCACGATTTCGTTCGTATATTTAAAATTTGGGTTGAACATTTTTATCTCAATACATCCTGAACTAAGTTAACATCAAGATAACAGAAATCTTGAGGTGGAGCAAAATCCATGAGTTCTCGTAACTCATATAATGACAGCTTCCTCTCAAATCTAAATGCATTTTCTATCTCAATGATAACGCCTTCGTTGTGACCTTTATAATATTCCCCAAAAAACTGAGAGGAAACACACGCTTTAGATAAAAGTCGCCGTGAAATTTCTCTAATTGGCTTGACATGGATATTCTTAATTACGAAAAGTCCTGTGATGCCCTTGCTTGGTGAACTTTCATAGATAATAGCGTATCTGCTTTTCTTTTTAGGAGCCTGTTTTCGCAATTCAACTGATTTCTTACCACTCAAAATAAGTTCTGAGAACTCGGGTTTAATTGAGAACGGCAATATTTGTTCGATTTCCTCGACTTCAAATAAGCTTGGTAAATCTCTTATCTGTATATCCCTAACGTTCATAATTTATACCCTCCAATTTTCGTATGGTATCCAATTCCTTCTGAGAATTTTTTGCTTTCTATTCTTTGTACCTCTTTATTCATCCAATCTTCAATGCCAGGATAATATTTTTTCAAATCCAATACCAATCTCTTAACCCTTTCCTTGTCCTCAGGTTGATATTCACGTATCTGGAGCATTTTTATTCACCTTCTATAGCTTTACTAAATACTTGTGATAGTTGGCATATAATTGGCATATGGTTGGCATATCCTATCTCCCGCGATTCTTCCATTCTGGCGTTTTTGTCAGGCATTTTTACTTTTTAGCTCCTTTCTATCTCCTTCACCCACGCATGACCTTTTATCTGTTTTATTTGCTGCGAAATTTCTTCCCATATTTTATCGAATTGTTTATCCGTTATCCATTTTCGTTCAAAACATGTCCTGCGAATCATTTTTCACGGAGTGTTTTGCCATCATCACCACTATTGCCACATTTTACAAAAATGTGACTCCGGTGGATTCTGTGTCCATACACATAGCCCGCATCTTTTCTTTTATTTTTCTCCTTTCTGCGTAATTGAGTATATGTTCTTTGAGAGTTGTCATTATGTTCTTCACTTTTCTCCTTCTATCTCTTTCACCCACTCATGACCTTTTATATTTTCTATTTGCTCCTTAATTGCTCTATTGTTTTCAGTTCCCGCAACAACCATTTTTATCATCTTCGGCTTCTCCTCATCCGCTTCTCAACCCTCAATATCCTTCAAATAAGGCTCAACAAGTCCGAGAAGGTTCGTTTTCAATCCTTCCTCTTCAAATTTCTCAGGCAGTTTCTCCAGTTCCAATGCACTGAAAATTTTATCAATCAAGAATTCCCTTGTAAACGCTTCTGGCTCTGCCTCCTCATTCATAAATTCTGAACGGAGTTCCTTGCCTTCTTTAAAAACTCTATTCTTGCCGTCTAACGTCAGTCGTTCCTTAATATCCTTTATCAGGTCATCAACAATATTTGCCGGATTCATTCTTATTTTTATCCTATCACCATATCAATGAAAATATTGTTAGAGTGCATAATTAATATTGTTTTCCCTACTGCTATATTCCGGTATCTCAAAACCCCTGCTCGTTAAGAATCTTTTCAACATTTCCTCGTTCTAGATGTTTTCAAATCTCATCTTTCTATCAATTGCATGTAAAGGGACTTACCCATTTTAAACCATTTTAAACCATTAGCCTATTAGCCTATTAGCCTATTAGCCTATTAGACTATTAGACTATTTTTACCCATTTTTACCCAATTATACCCATTTACCCGATAATGTGTAAAATATACCTCTTCCACTCCCCTTTCTTTCAAATATCTCTAATCTTAACATTTTATCAAGGTCTAACTTTGCTGTTTCTCTGGTAGTACTGTTTAACTTTTGATACTCTCTATTTGTAATTCTACCTTTTTCTTTAACAAATTCTATCGCCTTCTTCTGTCTTTCATTTAATTTGATAATTTCTTTTCCTTCAGATATTTTGGCAAGTTCTTCTTTCTTGTGTCCATAAAACCTTATCGTAAAGAAGTTTTCAGAAACATCTATCTTAGGCTTTTTTAGTCCCGCATTTTTCATAGCATCTTTCATCCTCTGTATCCCCGTTCCAGCCTTTTCGACAAGCCCAAGCATCCTGAAAAGTTCTGCAACCAATTCATTTCTCCTTGCACAGATTTTCCCCAGTTCCTCTTTCTTTATCCGGAATAGCCCTCCAGGATTGATAATCTCGATAAAATCATCGTAAATATAAACAAAAACATTGCTTCCCGTTTCAAAATAGTCTCTATGCATTATTGCATTTATTATTCCTTCCCTTATTGCATTAGCAGGGTACTGTGCTATCTCTCTCCTTTCAAGTCCTTTAATTTGATAAGCCAGTAAAGTATTCCTTTCGACAAATCTGATAGCTTCCTCTACCTGCTCTACAAGATTACTGTCAAAATCCTTTCTATCAATAATATGCGACCTATCCCTGCCTTTAAAAAGAATGCATGTCGTGTAAGCAGAGCGGTTAAACTTTCTGACATTCTTGGAAAAGAACAACCCAACTGCATTTTTGAAATAATATTCTCCCTCTTGCTTTTCGGCAAGATCAAGATTAGCTAAAATATTCTCGTAAGGCAAATTGACTGTTATTTTACTTCTCTTTAGAAAATCCGAAAATCTTCTCTCATCAAAATCTTCTTTTAAATCAAATCGAGTATTTATTTGTTCATCATATCTTACTCCTCCTTCCTGGATAGCAAATCTCAATATCTCATCTCTCGATAATTTCTGTGAGTTTGGTCCTATCCTCAGATAAAAACCTCTACTACACATGTATGGCTTTTCTTCTCCTTCGGGAACTTCTACAATGAGAATTTTATCAAATTCCTCAATTAAAATATTCACTCTTGGCTGGCAGTTATTGGCTATATCTTGAATCTGCGATTTCAGTCTGTTTGTCATGTTAATCCCTTTAATCACCCCTGAATCGCTAACCCCTAACAGTATTCTTCCACCATGCGCATTTGAAAAAGCGACAATCTCTTTATCCAACCCCTCAATATTCTCCTTAAACTCCGT